>JAKLQB010000162.1 GCA_022013615.1 Desulfobacterales bacterium
CATATTGCGATTGGTCCCTAAACCTGCAGGGCGGATTGTGGAAGGGGAAATACTGTATCGTGGAGAGGACCTGGTGAAAAAATCCCAGAAGGAGATGAGAGAGTACAGGGGGAATAAGTTATTTATGATCTCTCAGGACCCAATGACCTCCCTGAATCCGGTTTTCACCATCGGTAATCAGATTGGCGAGGCAATTAGAAGACGTAAAAAGTTGACCGGACATGATCTAAAGGAAAAAATCGTCGAAATGCTCAAGGTAGTCCACATCCGGGCGTCAGAGACCCGTGCCCATGCATATCCCCATCAATTTAGCGGCGGAATGAAGCAGAGGTCAATGATTTCAATGGCCCTGGCATGCCAACCGGAGATCCTCATCGCCGATGAACCTACAACAGCTCTTGATGTTACCATCCAGGCTCAGATTCTGAAGTTGATGGTGGAGATCCGTGAGCAATATCACACATCCATTATCCTCATCACCCATGACCTGGGTGTTATTGCCAGGTTCTGCGATTATGTCCTGGTCATGTATGCAGGGAAGATTGTCGAAAGGGCGGATGTGAAGACATTATTTAAGGGGAACAGGCATCCTTATACAAAGGGACTGATCAATTCCCTTCCTCATCTGGGCAAGAAGCAACGAAGGCTTGAGAGTATAAAGGGGCAGCCCCCTGACCTTCTAAACCTGTCAGGGGGATGCCCCTTTGAACCGAGATGTGACTATTCAGTGGAAAGATGCTCCGTGGAATATCCGCCAGTCGAATCTGCAGGGAAAGGACATCTGCTCTCCTGCTGGAGATGGAGAGAAATATGAAGGGGGAAAGTATCCTCAAGGTCAATAACCTCAAGAAATATTTCTCCATGGGAAAGGAGGGCATATTTTCCGGTAAGGCGAGGATGGTCAAGGCAGTAGATGGAATAGACTTTTCCCTTTATAAGGGGCAGACATTTGGATTGGTGGGTGAATCCGGTTGCGGGAAAACGACAACAGGGAGATGTATTCTGAAACTGTATGGAATTACAGATGGGGAGATTCTCTTTCAAGGAAAAAACATCCACAGCTTTGAGGGGAAGGAGCGGATGCAATACCGCCGGGCCGTGCAGGCGGTCTTCCAGGACCCTTATGGATCCTTGAATCCCAGGATGAGGGTCGGTGAATTCATAGAAGAACCTATGCTGGTTCATGGAATTTTTAACTCCAGTGATCGTAAAAAGCGGGTGGAGGAACTTCTTGGTGTTGTTGGGCTAAGCTCTGATCACTCCAGCCGATATCCTCATGAATTCAGCGGTGGGCAGAGGCAGAGGATCTGTATTGCCAGGGCCCTTTCTCTAAACCCGAAGCTTGTGATTTTAGATGAGCCTGTCTCTGCCTTAGATGTCTCTATCCGTGCCCAGATATTAAACCTGCTCATGGATTTGCAAGAGGAATTCGGCTTGACCTACCTTTTCATATCCCATGATCTGTCGGTGGTGGAGCATATAAGTGATTTTGTTGCAGTGATGTATCTGGCCAAAATCGTTGAGATGGCACCCTGCGAGATGATCTTCAAGAATCCGCTTCACCCTTACACCAACGCGCTTCTCTCGGCCATCCTTGTGCCTGACCCGGAATTGGTCCAGGACGCCATTATTTTAGAGGGGGATGTGGCTGATCCCCATGGTTTGGAGAAGGGATGCCTTTTTAGAAACAGATGTTTCAATGCCACCGATGAATGCATGGAAAAGGAGGCGGAATTGATCGAAGTGGAGCCGAATCATAAGGTTGCGTGTCTAAGGGTTGCGTGAATAAGTGCCTAAAGTGATCTAAAGTGACCTAAAGTGTCTAAAGTTAAAATTTAGACCTGTGCGCTTAGATATTACTTGTTGAAGTTTACCATCTCGTAGTGTGGGTTGAGCGGTTTTAGTCCAATGGGTTTCACTAATTTCACATAATTTGCATATCATGGGAAGCAAGTAAAAGTATGTTAAAACAGCGAAACCCATCCCGCGTTTCGCGGGACTCAACCCATCCTACAAAGAGCTTAAACAATTTAACCACACAGGCCGAAAAAAAATAGATGAGGAAAGAAATGAATTCTGAACTTTTAAAAAAGGCTTTTGATCTTGAAGATCAACTTATTCAGTGGCGGCGGGAGTTCCATATGTACCCTGAAGTCGGCTTCAAGGAGTTCAGGACCGCCAAAAGGGTTTTTGAAGAACTCACCCGCCTGAATATTGATGCCACATCAGGGATCGGTGGCACAGGAGTTGTAGGGCTTATCAAAGGCAGGCAAAAGGGAAAGACCATCGCTTTGAGGGCAGATATGGATGCGCTTCCCATATCAGAAGAAAATGATGTACCCTATCGGTCCAGGAATCAGGGAGTCATGCATGCCTGCGGTCATGATGCACATACCAGCATACTCCTGGGTGCAGCGACTATTTTGTCCGGGTTGAGGGAGTCTCTCAGTGGAAATGTAAAACTCATTTTTCAACCTGCAGAGGAGGTTCCGGAAGGTGGGGCATCAAACCTCATCCAGGAGGGCGTGTTAAAAAAACCTAAAGTGAATGCCGTTGTCGGGCTTCATCTTGTGCCAAGATTCCCATCCGGAATGGTGGCAATCAAGGAAGGTGTTGTAACAGCGTCAACGGACAAACTCGAAATACGCATCATCGGCAAAAGCGGCCATGCTGCAAGACCTTATGAAGGGGTTGATTCCATTGTCGTTGCGTCACAGGTCATTGGCTCGATTCAGGCAATGATCACGAGACAGACAGATGCCATCGACCCGAAGGTCGTGAGCATTGGGCGTATTTGTGGCGGAGAGGCACACAATGTGATTGCAAAAGAGGTGGTAATGTCCGGGACAATAAGAACGTTTTCAGGGGAAACCAGGCATAGAGTCCACAAGCTGATAAAAAAGACATGCCAGTCTATTGCTCAATCTATGGGAGCAAAAGCAGATGTGAAGATCGATCAAGGCAATCCTCCACAGATTAATCATTCCGGCCTGTTCGAGGTTCTGAGAACTGCATTGCCGGAGTCCCTTGGAAAAGAAAGTGTCATAGAGTTCCAAACCCCTTCCCTTGGTGGTGAGGACTTTGCGCTTTATTCGGAAAAGGTGCCTGGTTTCTTTTTTAACCTCGGGTGTAGAGAGAATAGGGGAGGGGTGAGCAACTCCCTTCACAACTCCCATTTTGATTTTGATGAGGCAATCCTTCCAAAAGGGGTGGCTGCAATGGTGTGCTGTGCACTGGCCCTGATGGAAAGCGAGGAATGGGTTTAAACGAATGTAATAGTTCACCGCAGAGACGCTGAGTCCGCAGAGAAAAGATTTGACAGAATTACAGGATTAAGCAAGATTTTTATGTCCTGTACATCCTTTCATAAATCCCGTGTTACAACAATATCCACAACGAACCCCACCTGGTCTGATAGAAGAATCATGTAAGGACTGTTGCGTTTGTTAGGGCTGGTCATAGCTGAATTATCTATGAAAATGCTCGATAAATCGTGGAAGATTTAGGGTGGGGTTTTACACCCCGCCGTTAATAGTTTGTCCAGGCTTAAGAAAGACATAAAGTAACTGATTTTACGGACAATTATAACTCTACAGAATATTGAGCTATTGCATGTAAACAATAAAAAGTATATATCCTTAAAAACCGGATATGTTTTATGATTTACAAGAAAAAGTAATCCTGTTTATCCTGTTTATCCTGTCAAAAAATAGACAGACGAACTTATACCAAAACTAAAAATCAAGTTAGTAGGAGTGAACAGTATGAAAAAAGATCGGATTCGCCAG
This sequence comes from Desulfobacterales bacterium, assembly GCA_022013615.1. Next base: position 3,789 of record JAKLQB010000162.1, read on the forward strand.
ATTATGCAGGAAATATCTGAAGCTGCTCAGGAGGAGAAGGAGGAAACTTCCAGGGCTGTCAACGAAGTGCTCGATAAACCAGGCTCCAGCGTCGCATTGGCCATACAGATGCTCAGCAGAAGGCCGGATGTCTGTATCTCCACTCTGATAAAAAGCGCATCCCTGTATAAGAGCAAGGATATCCTGGATGAAAAAACAGCGGAGTTGATTGCTATTTCATCAGCAGTTGCCAATCGGTGTGAGCACTGCCTGAGTGTTCATTTGGACAAGGCCGCTTCCCTTGGTGCGACCGAGGATGAGATCTTTAACACTATCCTTATCTCCAGCGCAATCTGCGAAACCTCTGCCTGGGCCTATGGCTTCAGGGAATTTCGAAAACTTGAAGGCAAACTAAAACGAAAGAGGAGAAAGGCTAATGAATCATAACCACCACGGTTCGCTGGCTGACAAGCCTCTGTCCATGTGCCTGGTTAAACTGATGAAGTGAATAGCCAATCCTCGTGCCGCCTGACCATTCAGGAACTTCACGGGCACGATTGGACGTAACCACCACCATGGGTTTCTTTTTTGCTTTCATGGTACCAATTTCAGGGATCGTGATCTGGAAATCAGAAAGGACCTCAAGCAAGAAGGCCTCGAACTCTTCATCTGAGCGATCAATCTCATCTATGAGCAAAACAGGGGCTTTTTCCTCAGCCCTCAATATGGCCTCGAGCAGGGGACGTTTTATCAAAAAAGCGGGGCTGTAGATAATCTGCTCGATCTCCTCCTTGTCTTTTTTTTCTGTTCTTCGAGTCTTATGTGTAAAAGTTGTTTGGGATAGTTCCATTCATAGAGGGACGTGGAGGCCATAATTAGAATTGCTGTAAGCAGAACATCAAATTTGAAAATAGTCACTTTTTGTGGTATTCTTAGATTTATCTCAGCATATCCGGGAATCACCATGGAATTAGAAAAGAAAAAGCAAGTACCTCCTTCATCCCTTCAAGATCGGTTATCCGAATTGGAGGAACAGGCCGCTCAAAGGCAAATCCATGTTCATTATGACCTGCTCGAAGCCGCAGGACTAAAACTGAAAGGAGGAATCTGTAAGATAAACGGAGAATATCACCTCTTTGTTGACCGCCGAAAATCAATAGCCGACAAAATCGACATCTTACAGGATCACCTTGATCACGCAAATCCCGAAGATATCCCTCAGTAATGAAAAGTAGGTTCATGAGAACACTGAACGTCAAAAACCTAAATCATCAATCCAAAAGCGTCAATCTAAAATCATCAGGTTGGGTGAGAGGATTGTTTTTTGTTCTAATGGCCTTATATCTGTTTTACCCGGTCATATCAAATGCAAGACAGGACCTACCCTGTTTGAAAAATATCAGCTCCGTGGATGCGCTTCTGGTTGCAAATCCTGATGGTGAAATCCTTTATAAGAAACATGAAACAAAAAAACACATCCCCGCCTCTACACTCAAGCTTTTAACTGCCCTTACCGCGATTAAACGTCTCGGAGCCTCCTATAGATTCACAACCGAGTTCTATATGGACGCTGATCATAATCTCAAAATCAAAGGTTTTGGGGACCCCCTGCTGGTCTCAGAAGCCTGGCAGGAGATTTCCGATGCCCTGGGAAAGAAGACAAAAGATTTTAATGACCTGATACTGGATGACACCTATTTCTCTCCGCAAATAGTAATTCCGGGGAGCAAGCATTCCACCAACCCCTATGATGCGCCTGTTGGGGCTTTGTGCGCCAATTTTAATACTGTCTTTTTCCATCGTGATCACAGCGGAAGAATCGTATCATCTGAACCTCAGACTCCCCTGATACCATTTGCCAGGAAAAAAATCCAGAAGCTGGGTCTAAAACAGGGACGATACACTTTTTCTCACGACCAGAAGGAGACAGCTCTGTATGCCGGTAACCTTCTGCTGTACTTTTTGGGAGAAAGGGGCGTTACGTGTCAGGGGAAAGTTTGTCTAAGTGCCATACAACCAGGAGACAGGCTGATTTACACCTACCAATCCAGGTTTACCCTGGAAGACATTCTTCGGAAAATGATGGCATTTTCAAATAACTTTATAGCCAATCAAATCTTTATTTCCCTGGGAGCCAAGGTGTATGGCCCGCCGGGAACATTGTCAAAAGGAGTGAAAGTGGTCTCCGAGTTTGCCAAAAATGATCTCCATCTGCAACATATTGAAATTGCGGAAGGTTCTGGCATCTCCAGAAAGAACCGTGTATCTGTCCTGGATATGCTGGCGATTTTAGAGGCGTTTAAACCACATCGACATCTTCTCAAAAGAACAGGTAATACTCTTTACAAAACCGGCACTCTCAGGGGCATAAGTACGCGGGTTGGATACATAGATGGGCCATCTGAGAACCCTTACTATTTTGTCATATTTCTTAGTCGGACCGGTTCAAATATTGATACGGTACTGGGATGTGTGACACGTTCTTTAGCCCACAGTGCCAAGAATCCATAGGTCCTTCAGACAGTAAGCGGCACCAGCTTCCCTTTTTTAATGTCGGCCAGGCCCTTGTCGGTTGGCCGTAGATACGGAAGACCAGTGAAGGGCACGGTTTGAAGGGTGAGGAGCGGACGGGTGAGGTTAGAGCCCAATCTCAGGCAGGCACTCTCCACATCCTTCATCTTCCTGACGATCTCGGGCAATGGCTCCGGTGAAATAATTCCACAGACTGGAAGGGGCAATTGGGCAATCACCTCCTGTCCTTTGACCACTACCACTCCACCCCCCAAAGCGATGAGTTGATTGAGGGCAGCAGCCATCTCATTATCAGATGTCCCGACAACCAGGATATTGTTGGTATCCCAGATCAGGCTGGTGGCAATGGCGCCTTTACGAAGACCTACCCCTTTTAAAAAGGAAAGAGATGGTGCGGGATCGCTTTGACTTTTATTAAAAACAGCAGCCTTTACGATATCCTCTTCAGGCACTGGGAGCCATTTTCCGTTCACTGTTTTCATCTGGTGAATGGTTTCCCTGGTAATGGTCTCATTGACAATTTCAATC
>JAKLQB010000163.1 GCA_022013615.1 Desulfobacterales bacterium
AAAAACACTCTCCATGAAAAATTACACTTATTTTTCGATTGAGCCTTGATCGGAAAAGACAGATCTTTCAAAATACGAGGTCATTGCACTTGGCACGCTTTTGCAAAACATATATACCGGTGTCGAAGGTATCATACGTTACCAATTGTAAAATACGGGCGTCAGATTGCAAAAGGATGAGAACTGGCATAAGAATTTGCTAATGAAATCAAGAGAGAATGGTATATTCACGGAGTTTCCTATTTACCGGGAAATCTCACAGGATGGAGCTGTCGTGTTATGAGCCAACAAATCATTATCGACTATTGGGTAGAAAAGGCCGGGGAAGACCTTGCGTCAGCTCAGGATAACCTTAAATCAGGGAAGTTATTAAGAGGTTTGATTTGCACAAAAAAGGCAAGAACTTTCTTGGCTGCACAATAAAGCTCTATAAGAAAGGTAGATATTTCGGCCCTGGCAAAGGAGCGTCATTGTGAGCCGGGGATTGTATGAATATTCTGTGCGTGAAAGTCCTCGCGCAAAGCACATTGGTCTTAAGGTAAGCCTGCAAAAAAGGCTTGAGGTAATCGTACCTGTTGGCTTTGACCGCAAGCTCATCCCTGAAATACTGAAAAAAAAGAAACGTTGGATTCGAGCAGCTCAAGGAAAAATTGAACGGCAGGCAAAATTTGTGATTCGTGACTCGGAAGCTATTTTGCCCGATTACATATCACTCCCCTCTATGGGAGAAAACTGGAGCCTGCAATACAGGATCGGGAAAGCGGAGTGGGCCGTAGTATATGAGGACGGAAACGGTCAGCTATTGATTCGAGGTAATATACGGGACAAAACGGCATGTAAGGCAGCCTTGAAACGATGGCTTTCGCGCAAGGCACGGGCAACGCTTATTCCGTGGCTTCAAGAGGTTGGTGCGGATAACTCCCTCAAATTCAATCGAGTCTTTGTGAAATGCCAGAGAACGAGGTGGGCGAGCTGTTCTCGTCACAAAGCGATTAGCTTAAACCTGAAACTTTTATTTCTGCCCATGCATCTTGTCCGTTATGTTTTCATCCACGAACTCTGCCACACCATACACATGAACCACTCACAGAAATACTGGGCGTTTCTGGCTTCCAGGGAACCCGAATATGTTAGTCTTGATAAGGAATTAAGAGGCGCCTGGCGGCTTGTGCCTCCGTGGGTTGGATAACACGCCATTTATGTGTCCTGTGGGTTCACTTGACGGCTATCTTTGATTGGAAAATCAACTGAAAATTCTGTCGAAATCCAAAACCTGTTTTGACATGAATGAAATATGGTATAAAATGACTCCAAAGAGAAGTTGTTTTAAGTCTAAGGAGGGAGCCAGGAAATGCGGACTTTAAGGATTGCGATGGCCCAGATCAACACAACTGTGGGAGACCTGGAAGGAAATACAAAAAAATATTGCAATACATTGAGCAGGCAAGAAACCTCGGGGTAGATCTAATCACTTTTCCGGAACTGGCTATAACCGGTTATCCACCGGAGGATCTGCTTCTTATGCCCCAGTTTGTTAACGAAAACCTGGATTACCTGAAAGAGATAATAAAAGCCACCTCTGGTATTTGTGTCATTGTCGGTTTCGTGGATAAGAAAGATGATCTCTACAATGCCGCGGCCATAATTAATAACGGAACATTAGCCGGGGTCTATCACAAAATATATCTCCCCAATTATGGAGTGTTTGATGAAAACAGATATTTTCAGGGAGGAAACGAAATTCCTGTATTTAACCTCGGGGAAACCGCGATTGGGCTAAACATCTGCGAAGACATGTGGTATCCGGAAGGCCCTACGACCACCCAAACCCTTAAAGGGGGCGCGGAATTGATTGTAAACATTTCTGCTTCTCCCTATCATGCAGAAAAAGGCAACAGCAGGAAAAGGATGTTGGCCACCAGGGCAGCGGATAACATAGTAATCGTGGCTTTCAACAATCTCGTGGGAGGGCAGGATGAGCTTATCTTCGATGGGGGCAGTATGATATTGGATCAAAAAGGAGACCTGCTTTGCCAGGGAAAACAATTTGAGGAGGACTTTATCGTTACTGACCTGAACTTAGACGCGGTCTTTCTCCAACGGATTCATGACCCCCGCCGGAGAAAGGATAAATTTGCCCCTTCAGACCACGAAGATAATCTAAAAAAAATAGACCTGAAGATGGCCAAAACACAAAAAAAGCCGGCCCTGCCCAAAAGAGATATAGAAGATGTTTCGCGGCTTGAAGAGGTCTACCGCGCTCTTGTATTAGGGGTTTCTGATTATGTGAAAAAAAACGGTTTCAAAAAGGTAGCCCTCGGCCTGAGTGGAGGCATAGATTCATCTCTGGCAGCAGCCATTGCTGCTGATGCCCTGGGAAGAGAAAATGTCATCGGAGTGGCTATGCCTTCCCCTTACACATCTTCGGAAAGCCAGGAAGATGCGGAAAACCTTGCCTCCAATTTCAAGATAAAATTTAAGTCCATCCCCATCGTCGATGCTATTAAGGCCTATGAGAGGATGCTGTCTTCCGAGTTCCAGGGATTAACTCCTGATGTAACAGAGGAGAACCTCCAGGCCAGGATAAGGGCCAATATCCTCATGGCACTGTCCAATAAATTTGGCTGGTTAGTCCTGACAACAGGAAATAAAAGCGAGAGCAGTGTAGGCTACTGCACCCTTTATGGAGACATGGCCGGCGGATTCGGCGTTATCAAGGATGTGCCCAAAACCTTGGTTTACGAATTGGCCAGATATCGAAACAGCATAGAAGAAACAGAAGTTATTCCTCGAAGGGTGCTTATCAAACCCCCGTCTGCCGAACTGAGACCCGAACAAAAGGATACTGATTCACTTCCCCCTTATTCCATTCTGGATCCCATCCTTCAGGCATATGTGGAGGAAGACAAAAGCCTGGAGGAAATCCTTAGCATGGGGTTTGAGGAAGAGATAGTAAAAGAGGTAATACGTTTAGTGAACAGAAATGAGTATAAGCGCAGGCAATCCCCCCCAGGGATCAAGATAACTCCACGAGGCCTGGGGAAAGACAGAAGACTTCCTATTTCAAATAAATACCGGGTGAGATAACTTCAGGACTCACCTTTCTATGCCACCCATACTGATTCCAGGAACGTGCCTGAGAAATCAACTATCAATTTGGGCTGATTTTTCTTTAGATCCCATGAAACAAAAATGGTCAACAGGTTAGTTACCGTTTCTTTTTCCACTCCCAGGTGCTCAGCAATTTTTTCATTGGCCTCCCGCACAGTGGCAATAACCAGCCTGTCAATTTTCATAGAAGCGTTCAGGCTTTTCAAGTGGGGAGAGCCCTGGAGCTGCTCAGCAGCTTCTTCCCAGTGAATGCCGGCCACCTTGCGGCGCAGCACATAGGCATTGCCCCTGTCCCTAATCGCCAGCAGTGGAGGATTGGCTCTCAACTGAGCATACCTGACTTTTATGCCGCGTACCTCTGATGTCAGGCGCTCCAGTATTTCTTTCTTTTTCTCCAGGGCAGGAAGTTGTCTTGCCTGGATTCTTTCGAATATGAAATCCTCATGGTTTAGGGTGATTTCCTTGAGACGCGTTGGATCAAAGCCCAGATCCATGAGATCACCTATGGTCAGGGTGTCTTTCGCAGTGATTCCTCTTTCCTTCAACCAGTTGACAAAGCTTGGTCTGTTGTAATTGGGCAGCGATTCAATGCTGCGGGCGGGATGGGTTTTTATTGTCCTCGGAAGACGCAAATATAATCCCCTGTCTCCGCTCACGAAAGATGGCTTGCTGGCCAACTCGTCAGGAGGATAGGATTGTACCGGCAGTGCTGCGATCTCAGGAGCCAGCACGATCTGTTCCAGGGAATCCCCGCCCGTATAACCTATCAGATCTCCTATGCGGCGCCTGAACGCAATGAGTTTGGTGACGAAACGAGTGAACATAAACCGCATAAACGTCGCGGGCTCTTTTTTACGGATTTCCGGCTCAAAGTAGGTGAGTAGCGCCAAGTGGAGTCCTTTGAACTCGGCAATGGTTCGTTGGACCATCACCTGGTTGTCCCTCATATCTATTTCAGCGCGTTTTCTTTTCAAGTGGTACACCAGCTTCAGAATAGACCCGCTTAGGTTTTTGCCTTGAAACGAGGGCGGAAGGTAGATCATGTAATTGTCGCCCGGATCTATGATGCCCTCACCAATAATCGCTTCAATGGGTTCCCAGCCCTGCTTGAAATAAATACTGTAGCTCGAATCATCTTCTGGAATGATGTTATCCAGGATCCCCACCGCAGATTTTTTGATTAAAATGTCTCTAAAATATTCCAGTATGCGATTGCCCAGCCCTTTTCTCCTGAAGGGTGCTGCCACCTCAACATAGACCAGGTAATAGCAGGGGATGGGTTTCTTAAGGTATAACATATTGAGACTACCCAGATTTTCCCCTGTTTCAGCATTGATCTCAAATACCTTGAAACCGTTGTTCGATTCTTCAGGTTTCAGGTTAGTGATCTTGCTCCCGGATACGGTTGCATTCACAAGGTCCCAAAGGTCATTGAAAAGGTCTGCAATAATAGGGCACCCGGCAGAACCCAACCGCATCTCTTCGTCAATAAGACTGATCAGGCCCAGCCTTTCATTAAGTCCAATCCGTTTGTTTGATGAAATGATACGGTTAGTTGACATGTTTCCCAATCTTATCTCATTAAGGGAGAAGGAATCAGTAAAGTCTAAAGGTCATAATTAGAATTGCTGCATGGAGAAGGAATTTTTTGACTTTTTGAGATTATCAATGTTATGAAAAAAAAAGCGGAGCATGTGCTCCGCTTTTTTGATTCTAAAATATTTGCGTCGTCACACACTAAGGCATACCGGTCCTCCGGCTAAAATAAAAATAGAAATAAAAGCTGTCAGCGAGGTGTGTAACGGTCATATTCCTTTTCCTTTTTTAAAGATTTCATATTACTCTCCAATGAAAGCATTGTCAATACCTTTTTGGCTAACAATTCTAAATTTTGAAAGGAAGGGCAATCCATGAAAGGCAGTCAGGCTGTAGTCCGCATGTTAGAACAGGTAGGTGTGGAGGTGGTTTTCGGATTGTGCGGCGATACCAGCCTTCCCCTTTACGAGGCATTTTGGGAAATAAAACCGGGCGTAAAGCACATACTGACCCGGGATGAGCGCTCAGCCTCCTTTATGGCCGATGCATATGCTCGATTTAGCGGCCGTGTCGGGGTGTGCGAGGGGCCAAATGGAGGCGGAGTGATCTACATTATGCCGGGAGTAGCAGAGGCAAATCAATCCTCGGTCCCGCTGGTGTCAATAACCTCTGATATTGACCTGCGGGATCGGGATCGGGGTACGCTGACCGAACTTGACCAGGACGCCCTGTTCAGGCCGATTACTGTGTGGACCAAGACCCCGGTTGAGGGCAGGCAACTTCCTGGGGTTGTTCGTGAGGCCTTTCGCCAGGCGAACTGTGGCCGGTTGGGGGCTACCCACATCTGTCTGCCTATCAATATACAGGAAGCGGATGTGGCTGATGAGGATGTCTACATTAACCCCCGCTACGCTGCTTACCCTGCTACCCGCACCGCTCCGGAGCCGGGCCCGGTGGGCCGAACGGCTGATCTGCTTTTAAAGAGTAAAAGCCCGGTGGTGGTGGCCGGTGCCGGGGTGATCCGGTCTGAGGC
>JAKLQB010000164.1 GCA_022013615.1 Desulfobacterales bacterium
GGAAGAATAAAGGACCAGATAAAAAGCTCAGTGCCAACCAAAACACGAGACCTTGCCATTAATGGCCTTACGGTGATGGAGACTCTCAGGCTCTCAGCAGGACCGGAGGTGGGAAGGATTTTGAGGGAACTAATGGAAAAAGTCATTGACAACCCTGAACTGAACACCAAAAGCCGTCTCATTGCAATATTGGAACAGAAAAAGTCATCTGATTCATTATGAAATGCCCCCCTGCCTTCCCCCTCTTCCCTTATATGCTTGACCATTTAAAATGCTTTCACTATACTCGGCGGACAAAAATTCAGACAATGTTCAGTTGTGCGTTATTAGTTGTCAGGTTTATCTCTTTTTCAAGCAGTTAGGGAAAATTCTGGGTTGGTTGACCTAACCACTATGGAGAAATTGTGAAAATTCATACGAAGTTCCCAAATGTCAAAGCATTTCTCAATCTTTTCGTAGCTTTTATTTTCATAGGCTGTGTTACACAAACGTCTCACGTCAAACCAATTATCCAACCTCAGCCCGAGAAGACAGAAGCTAAACAGCCAGATCGCAAGCCCACACTGGCAGCACCTGAAGAAAAACCCGCTCCATTACCCAAGACCGAGGAAGTGCAACCAATCGCTTCCCTCCCTAAGACTCTTTCTCCACCTGAGCCTGCTGAAAATACTATCCCTGCCCCTGCCCCGGCACCCCCGAAAAAATCCGACCAGGAATTACTCGACTCTGCTTTGGAATTCTGTCAGGCCTCCAATGACTTTTGGGAGCGTGGAGATCTTGAAAATGCCCTTGATGCCCTTGATCAAGCTTATTCCCTCGTTCTGGAAGTCCGTCCGGATGAAAACCCGGAAATCCTTCAGCAACGGGATGATTTGCGCATCACCATATCCAAACGGATCATAGAAGTTTACACGTCCAGGTTTACAGTGGCCAACGGGCTTCACAAGGCTATCCCCCTGGTTATGAACAGTCACGTGGAAAGTGCCCTGAAATTATTTTTGGGCAAGGATAAGAGATTTTTTGCTGGTGCCTACCAGCGCTCAGGGCGCTATCGCCCTGCCATCGTTAAGGCGCTCAATGAAGCTGGCCTCCCAGAGGAGCTTTCATGGCTGCCCTTTATCGAAAGTGGTTTCAAGGTCAGGGCGCTTTCAAGGTCAAGGGCCCTTGGGCTGTGGCAGTTTATCGCTTCAACAGGATACAAATTCGGGTTAAACAGGGATCGTTGGATAGACGAGCGAATGGATCCGAAAAAATCCACAAAAGCAGCCATCGCCTATCTCAAAGAACTTCACCAGATCTTTGGCGACTGGACCACGGCTCTTGCTGCCTATAACTGCGGAGAGGGAACTGTACTTAGAGCCATACGGACCCAAAAGATCAATTACCTGGATAACTTCTGGGACCTTTACCTAAAACTTCCAATAGAAACAGCCTTTTATGTGCCACAGTTCCTGGCCGTTTTGCATATTCTGAATGACCCTGGTGCCCATGGGATCACTCTTCCTCCTTTGGACCCGGAAATTGAGAGCGAAGAGGTTGCCGTTGAGAAACAGGTCCATCTCAAAATAGTGGCAAAGCATATAGATATTTCTTACAAGGAGCTCAGGGATCTCAATCCCGAATTGAGGTATGATTCCACACCTGATACACCCTATATTTTGAACGTACCAAAAGGCAAAGTAGAACTGTTCCTCGCCAAAATAGGTGATATCCCTGCATGGCGTCCTCCTGTTCCAGCTTACGTGGTCCACAGGGTTAGAAAAGGAGAATCCCTTTCTATCATTGCGCGAAGATATGGAACCAGTGTCAGGTCCATAATGGCGATGAACGGGCTCAGGCGCAGCGACTATGTAAAGGCGGGCTGGAAGCTCAAAATTCCAACCAAAGGCACCTATACGCCCATTGAGAAGGCATCACTTCCCATATCTGACTTAAGAGAAAAGGGAGACTTCATGGAGTATGTAGTCCGGAAAGGTGACTCGCTCTGGATGATTGCCGGTAGATTTGGGGCTACGACAAAAACAATTCAATCCATAAATCAATTGAATAATACACATTTACGCATAGGGCAGATTCTAAGAATCCCAAAGGGCGTGAGTGATACCAGAGATATAAAAACCAAGACGTACAGGGTTCTGAAGGGAGATACGGCCTTTGTAATTGCCCAGAAGCACCAGATGGACCTTTCCGAATTCCTCAGCCTGAACCATCTGACACCTCGAAGCACTATTTTCCCAGGACAAGTAATGCTCGTTAAGGCTGAATAGGAGGAGTTTGACTGAGATCAAGTATCTCTTCAAGATTAGACACAACATAGTCTGGTTCCGGATCCCCGGGGAGCATAACCGACCTTTCCCCATTGGCCAGGAGAACCGTCCTCGCTCCTGCCGCGCTTCCCGCCATTATGTCAAAACGAAAATCCCCCACCATCAATACCTCTCTTGTTGATAAACCCATCTGCCTTGCGGCCTCATGAACACCATCAGGATGGGGCTTAGGCAGCGACTCATCGCGTGTGATAACGGCAGCAAAATCACAGATTGTAACCCCGTCAAATTTTTTGAGGGCCTTTTTCACAGAACTCAGGCCGTTCCTGGTTAAAATGCCTAAAATAATACCCCTTCCCTTAAGAACAGAGACGCATTTTTCAGCCCCTCTATTTGGACGGGAGGCCTCTGCCGCCTGATCCTCTATGCCTTCCAAGATTTTCATGAGTGCGGATCGTCGCGCAGGCGTCTGGGTCTCCAGGTATTCCAGGATGGCTTGATCCGCCGGGCACCCCAATTCCTGCTTAATTGCCGGAAAATCAAGGGCTCCGGGGAGCGTTAAGGTCCCGTCAAAGTCAAATAAGACACCTTGGATATTGATTCCTCTTTCCATTGCGGTTCTTTTCCTTAACATTCAACTTCCTTAGCTCTCTTTTGAGCGGCCAGCGAAAAAGCTAATCTTCGTTCACCCGGAGGTTCGGCTTTTTATATTTGGGAATTAGAATATTATAGGGTCTATACGCATTAAGACTTCTTGAAGCAGATCTTCCGGGCATTTGCTAATCAGAGCCGCTTTTCTAAATTTGTAATCAAGAGAGCGCAACTGATCTGCCATGATTACCCCTGTGACTTTCTTGCCTTTGGATATGGCTACATAAAATGGGTTTTTACGTTTTGTATTCCTGATGGGGCAAACAAAAACAAATCCCATCTTTTTATTAAAAATACTATGGCTTACCACTAAAGCAGATCTGGTGCCTTTTTGTTCATGTCCAGCTTGTGGATTAAAATTAAGCCGAATAAAATCTCCACGTTTTGGGATATATTCTACCAAACTTCCTCACCTTCGGGTTTACCCCATGAGATTTCTTCGCTAGGCTCTTCCACTTGCGCTAACAATTCATCCAATTTATATTTCTTTTGATGAGATACGGGTCTTAAAACCAATTTTCCATCCTCTAAGGAGCAACTTATTCGATCTTTGATACTCAATTGGAGTGCTTCCAGCACATGCTTTGGGAGTCGGATACCAAGCGAATTACCCCATTTTCCAATTTGCACCTCAGTGCTATCTTGCATATTTCTACCTCCTTGCAATTATGATATACATTGTATATCCACAAGGAAAGAATGTCAATAATTAAAAAATGCTCTTTCGTTAAGGTTTTTTAGGACGAATCGCCGCCGATCATAACTTGTAGCCGTTTAGTCCCCTTTTATTCCCGGTATAAGACGTCTGACTCCAAGCTATGAGTTCCCCTTTAGGATGCCCACTTAATCGAAATCTTGCGACCCGATTGGACGCAGTCCCTCAAATAAAGGTTGATCAAATTCTGATAGGGTATTCCAGTATCTTCTGACATCAGTTTAAAATATTCTATGATGTCGATACCCATTCGAATGGTTACTTGTTTCTTCAACCTTTTCGCATAAGAATTTTTACGTCCTTTCATTTTTGAAAAATCGTATTCTTTCCTCATAATTTTTCTCCGGTATATTCTTTTTGTTCTTTTTTCGTCGCTCTCCTGGCTGATATGATCCTGATTTCTATCTCGTCTTCTCTAAATGTGTAGATTACAACCAAAACCCGAACTTGGTAACCGAGTCCCAACATCAAGAATCTATCTTCAGATTCCGAGCGGTCAGGATCATAATACTCGATGGCACATTCATCAAAAAAAACTGATTGAGCTTCCTCAAATAATACCCTGTGTTTCTTTTGATTGGCTAAATTTTTCCGGTCGTCCCAAGAAAAGCTGATTGATTTCGTAAATACATTGTAAATACGTTGTAATTTATTGTCAAGAAAGCAATTGGGTAGTTGGGTAGGGGCTGTTTTTTATGCTTGATTATCATAAAACTAAAGGCTATTTTAACATGATGAAAATGATTTCCTTTAATTTTCTTGAAATTTAAACAACCGGTGAAATGGCTATGGATGATGAAAAAATTCAACGAAAGCTCGCCGCTATCTTTCATGCTGACGTTGTTGGTTACAGTAAATTGATGAGAGACGATGAAATGGCTACTGTCAATACGATCTCTGAATACAGGGAACTTATGACCACCCTTATTCGGCAGCATCGTGGGCGCGTCGTAGACACGTCCGGGGATAATATACTGGCCGAATTCCCAAGTGTTGTTGATGCCATGCAAAGCGCCGTTTCGGCTCAAAAGGAGTTACGATCCCACAATGCCAACCTTCCCGAACATCGCTGGATGCAATTCCGAATTGGAATCAATATTGGTGACGTGATCCAGGAGGGGGATCGTATTTACGGAGACGGTGTTAACATTGCAGCGAGATTGGAGACGCTTGCCGAACCCGGCGGCATTTGCATTTCCCGAATGGCCTATGATCAGATTGAGAGCAAACTGCCTTTGGGATATGAGTATTTGGGGGAACATGTATTGAAAAATATCGGCAAGCCCCTTCATGCCTACCGTGTTGTTATGGAAGAGGATAACCGGTCCCGTCAAAAAAAGAAAACAGAGGGCTCGGATTACCGACACGAACATCGGCATTCATCCCACGCTTCCAAGGGAGAACACTTTGAGCAGTCCTTTCAGAAAGTCAAAGTCCATCTGAAAGATTTTGCGAAAGAGATAAAAGAAGATGAGCACCTGGGTGAGACCTTTAAGGACATCAAGGGCAGGGTTCGGTCCTTTGCAGACGAGATGGCACACAGCCCCGATCATGGGAAAAGGGCCTTTCGTGACCTCATAGCGACCAAACACGTGAGCTTTTTTCTTGGGATTGCCGCATTCCTCTTTCTTATCAATGCACTCACTTCTTTTGGACGATGGTGGTTCCCGTTCCCGCTCGTATCGATTGGTTTAATCACCTATCTCCATTGGCTTAGAACATCTTTCTTTTCACCGGAAGAAGAAAAAAAATTACACCAGAAATTACTCCAAAAGGAATTGGCCCGATTGGATGCGGATCTTAGTGATACTGAAGAGGGATTCGCCCGGGCTGACAGGCAGGCACATGCGCGTGTTCGATTTTACAATCATGTGTATGTCTATGTGGGCATCAATGCTTTCTTAATAGTGATCAACCTGCTTACCAACCCTTTTAAATGGTGGTTCCTCTTCCCCCTAATATTCTGGGGATTTGGACTCTTCATGCATTGGATGAAACTGACGATGCGCCTGCCCGATAAAAAACGGTCTCGATAGGCCGGATCTATGTTATCCTGCCCCTCAACAAGAACGATGAGTCAAGAGCAGACCCCAGGCCTATATGATGCCATGCGGACGGCCCACAAATATTCAACTATAACGCATTTTATATGAGCTTCGCATAAATTGGAACCCCTGCCGGACGCTCGTAAGCCGACTGTTTTCTCACATCGGACAACCCCATTGTGTTTGAAAAGAGATTTCTGCGCCCCGGCCTACAAGAAACAAAACCGAACTTACTAAGAACTTACTGAGTTGTTACGA
>JAKLQB010000165.1 GCA_022013615.1 Desulfobacterales bacterium
AGCCCTTATGGCGGCAAGACGCGGTAAAGACAGTGTGGACATGGTCGACTTTGAAGATGCCAAGGACAAGGTGCTCATGGGCGCTGAACGTAAGAGCATGATTATCAGTGACGAGGAAAAGAAGATCACCGCGTATCATGAGTCGGGGCATGCATTGGTGGCAAAACTTCTTCCCAAAACGGATCCCATTCACAAGGTGACCATTATTCCACGCGGCCGTTCCCTGGGACTGACCCAGCAGCTTCCAATGGATGAAAAGCATACCTACCCAAAAGAGTATCTGCTTAATAATATTGCGATTTTAATGGGTGGCAGGGCCTCTGAGGAGATTGTGCTTAACATGCAAACAACTGGCGCAGGAAACGATATTGAGAGGGCATCGGACCTTGCCCGCAAAATGGTCTGCGATTACGGTATGAATGAGAATCTGGGCCCCCTTGCTTTTGGCAAGGGCGAGGAACAGATTTTTTTGGGCAGGGAGATCTCTCAGCACAGGGACTATAGCGAGTTAACAGCGCAGAAAATTGATGACGAGGTAAGAAATATTGTCAATAGTGCTTACGAGAAAGCCAGCAAGCTCATAAAGGATAACGTAGATACGTTGCACACAATGGCCGAGGCCCTCCTTGATAAGGAGACACTGGACAGTAAAGACATAGATAAAATAATGGGCATTAAGGAGGAACCTGCACCGAAAAAAAAGGAAAAATGAAAAATGGGATTCATACTGAGCTGGTTGGATCACGTGCTGGACCTGGATCTGAAAACCCGTGTCATGGGCACCCTGAATGTCACCCCGGATTCCTTTTCAGACGGGGGCCAATACCTTGAGTCGAATACGGCTATCGAGCGTGGTATCACAATGGCCCGGGAGGGGGCTGACATTATCGATGTGGGTGGCGAATCAACAAGACCTTATTCCCGAAAGATAACCGTTAGCGAAGAACTGGATCGAGTAGTCCCTGTTATAGAAGGCCTCAAGAAAGAGCTTGCCATTCCCATCAGTATAGATACCTGTAAGGGTGAGGTGGCGCAGGGGGCCTTGAAGGCCGGGGCATCGATGATCAATGATATCAGTGCATTGAGATTTGATCCTGATATGGCTTCAATTGTCGCTGAGGCAGGGGTTCCCGTGATCCTCATGCACATGAAGGGCATGCCTGAAAACATGCAGAAAAATCCCACCTACGGGGATCTTATCCCAGAGATTTTTGGTTTTCTTGAGGATGCAATAGAGCGGTCTGTAAGCGCCGGAATCAAAAGAGATTTGATTATTGTGGACCCTGGGATCGGGTTTGGAAAGACATTTGATCACAACCTCAAGATCATTAAAGAGTTATCCCGATTTGAGGCCCTTGAACGGCCCGTTTTATTGGGAACATCAAATAAGGCATTCATTGGTCATATCCTGGGAAAGGAGGTCTACGAGAGGGATACAGGCACCATGGCCACTATAGCTTATGGGGTAATAAATGGCGCTCACATAGTAAGGGTGCATAATGTGAGAAAGGCTGTGGAGACAGTCAGGATGATAGAAGCCATAAGGTGGGGACGGGTTTAATAGGGGTTGCGGGTTGCGAGTTACGTGTTGCGGGTATAAAAGATCTTAACCTGAAACGTGCATAGCGCATGCAGTTTTTTCGCATTGCCTTATGCTCTTTGCCCTATGCAATATTTCCTATTATTCTCCCGCTGTTTTAGCGGGGATGAGCGAAGCGAACTAACTTGAGTGAGGTAAACATGCTTTTTTGTATTGATATAGGTAATACGAATATTGTCCTGGGTGTGACTGAGAAGAATCGAATTCTTTACCACTGGAGGATCAGGACAGAAAGGGAAGTTACGGCGGATGAGCTTGGGATCCTTGTGACAAACCTTTTCCAATCTGCCGGTGCAAGATTGGAGGATATCAAGGACATAATTATTTCCTGTGTTGTGCCGCCTTTGCTCAACACCTTTGAGGAATTTTCCCGGCGATATTTTAAAATCGATCCCATGGTTGTGGACCACAACCTGAACACGGGAATGCCTATCCATTACGATAATCCTAAAGAAGTGGGGGCAGACCGCATTGTTAATGCGGTGGGTGCCTATGAAAAATATCGCACGGCATTGATAGCTGTGGATTTCGGCACAGCAACTACTTTTGATTACATTTCCCAGGAAGGTGCCTATATGGGTGGGGCAATTGCCCCGGGCGTTATTATCTCCTGCGAAGCGCTCTTTCAAAAGGCATCTAAGCTTCCGAGAGTTGAGATATTTGCACTGCCAAAAAGCGTCATAGGAAAGAATACAATCAGCAGCATGAACGTGGGTATTGTATATGGGTATGCTGGCCTTGTAGACGGTATCGTCAATAGAATGAAGGAAGAGGCCGGGCAGGACCTGACAGTGGTGGCCACCGGTGGGCTTGCACCACTTATCTGTGATGTCTCCAAAACAATCGACCATGTTGAAGAGTTTTTAACCCTCGAAGGGTTGATGATTATTTTTAAAAAGAATCAATAGTAGTACCCCGTAACCTGGATTCGTCTCAGGCGGAGAACCAATTTAGGAATTGAGGGATTCAGGCATTAGATATGGAATACTTCCGATATAAGAAGACACACAAAGGACAAATTGATCGAAAGTAAATATGTCATAAAACCACCAAGACTCAGGCAAGGAGACCGGATCGGTGTCATATCTCCTGCAGGTCCTGTCAGTGAGTCGGATCTTCAGCCCGGCCTTAGAATGCTGACGTCTTCAGGCTTTAAGGTTTATCTCGCACCTCATGTGTACAACAATACAGGTTACCTGGCAGGGGACGATGAAGTTCGCCTCAAAGACCTCCATGATATGTTTCTGGCCCCGGAGGTAAAGGCCATTTTTTGTGCCAGAGGTGGTTACGGGAGCCTGAGGCTCCTTGATAAGATCCACTATGACCTGATCAAGGAAAACCCGAAGATCATTGTGGGGTACAGCGACATCACAGCACTTTTTATGGCAATTTATGAAAAGACCGGCCTGATCACCTTTCATGGCCCGATGGTTCGGGATCTCTCCTACAACAGCGGCAGAAACTGGGACAGCCTGCTTCGACTTCTCTCTTCCGCCAAATCCCTGGAATTGAGCATGACAGAGAAGGCTGCGCTTATACCAGGCAGTGCCAAAGGGCCCTTGATTGGGGGTAATTTGAGCCTGATCTGTCATCTTGTCGGAACCCCTTTTCTGCCTTCTCTTGACGGGTGTATCCTGTTTATTGAAGAAAGAGGGGAGCCCATCTATCGATTAGACCGGATGTTGGTTCATCTGGGTCTCTCCGGGCATTTAAAGCACCTTGCTGGCTTGATTACCGGCCAATTTGAAGAGTGCGGGGACACAGCAGCTATTGACGGGTTATTGATGGATATAGTATCGGATTTGAACATCCCACTTGCAACCGGCCTTATCGTTGGACACGGACAAAAAAACCTGGCCCTTCCGCTCGGTCTCAAGGCCGAGCTTGATACCGATCGCATGACCCTGTCCTTTATGGAAGGGGGTGTCATGTGAAAACCGGAAGGAGGAATTGACGCATGTTTTATCCGAATTCCGAATTCCGAATTCATCATGAAAGAACCTGATAATCTTCCCAGACTCAAAAACTGGATAGAAGAAGGCGTAAGCGCAGTAAGGGTGACAGGCCTTTCCGGCTCCGCACAGTCCTATTATTTTGCCCAATTCCTGGCGGATATCAAAGCGCCCTCCTTAGTTATCCTTCCCGACCGAAAAGAGGCAGAAAGGTTAAATAAAGAACTCCAGTTTTTTATGTCAACCCCGGACATAGAAGATACGGCTGGAGGTATGCGGCTCCTGGATTTTCCTCCATACGACGTGACGCCTCTTACAGGACTCAGCCCTCATAGAGAAGTGTCGACCCGGCGACTTCAAGCCTTGTATGCGCTCATGTCCGAGGGCAATCCGGTGGTCGTTACCTCCCTTGATGCGATATTTTTCAGGCTTTTGCCAAAGGATGGGCTTGTCAGGTTTATTGAGTATTTGGAGGTGGAAGAAGAGGTTGAGCGGGATCTTCTTATCCAAAGACTTGAAATAGGCGGGTATCAGCGAACATCACTGGTGGAAGAGAGAGGGGATTATTCCGTCCGGGGTGGTGTAATCGATCTGTTTTCACCTCTTTATCCGTTGCCGATTCGCCTGGAGTTTTGGGGAGATCGTCTGGAATCCATCCGTCAATTTGATCCGTTGAGTCAAAGGTCACAGAATTATCTAAAAGAAATGATTCTTCTCCCTGCCAATGAAATCATCATGGACAAGGAAAACATTAAAAGGGCCCGGTCCATGGGCAGACTTCCAAACCGCTTTGAAGGAGGGATAGGCTTTCCCGGACAGGAGGCCTGGCTCAATCACTTTTATCACTGCCTTGATACGCTATTTAACTATCTTCCTCAACATGGACTGATTGTCCTTTTTGATTCACACAGGGGGGAAAGCATATGGGAAAAGATGAAAAAGCGGTTTCAGGGAGATGTGGAGAAATTTCGCAAAGAAGCAGCCCAGAAAGGAGCCCCTTTTCCTGAAATCGAAGACATTCTGGTCCCCTTCCAGGAAATAGTTCAACACTATGAAAATCGTCAGCGAGTTGAATTCAGTGAACTGGATATAGGTGAAAGCGTAGCCCAGCGGCAGGCAATCCACGTTAAAGGACAATTCCAACTTGATGACGATCTGGAAGTTAGGCTTGCAGGTAGAGGCAGGGTTTCCATGGCACCCCTGGCCCAAAAAATATCCAAATGGCTCGAATCCCACAGCAGGGTTGTCCTTG
>JAKLQB010000012.1 GCA_022013615.1 Desulfobacterales bacterium
AAAAGCTCAGTATCTGTGCAGAGATCCGGCTCAGGTCTTCATGAGACTTGTTGATGCCGGCAACTAGTCCCTTAAATGCAATTTCACCCTGATTTGCGTCTTCTCGAGTTGTCGCATATCGTTTAAGGATTCTCTCAAGAAAGATCGGAGCATGAGGAAAGTAACGACCGTCAGATGCCAGCTTTTCGGCAATATCTGCAAGATCGCCAAAAATAGGATGCTTTTGTCCACTATATACAAACAGGTCAGCAACTCCGAACAGCTTGTTAAATACTTGAAATCGATCATCGGTTTTATTTAATTGTTTTTCTCCAAGAAGCTCCTTTGTGAGCATATGGATATTGCTTCTTGCCAGTTTGTTTAACGCAGTGTTGCGGGCATACGGACTATGCACAACATTTTCCAGCTCATCAACGATCCCTTTTAATTTTTCCCAATCACTCATGGTACTCCCCCTATCTAACGAATTAACCTTAAAGTATATTCCCCCCCATCATCTACTCCAATTCATTTCGATCTGTAAAACGCATTAGAGTATTCCGGGAATCTTCCAGAGGTGAATAACCAACAACCAGAAGGATAGTATTGAGACGAATACAGATATTCCAACAACCCGTGAATAAAAGTGATGGTGAAGAATGGTCTATCTTTTTGTATGAGTTGTAAACCGACATGTTAAAAACAAAATGATATTTTTGATTAAATTGTCATATACCCCATCCGCTTACGGCGAGGTGGTTAATTTTGCATCACATCCTCCCGCATGTATCTTTACAGCACTGAGTATAGGATAGTTGATTATACATCCAGTGCCTTAATCATATCCCTTATTGATGTGTGATTAACAAATAAGGTTATTAAATTTTACCGAAGGGTTATGGTAGACAGCAACGAGCTTTTTCATAAGCGCTATTTCCGTTTCATGAAAGCCTCTCCCGAATATTTTTTCTATTAGTGTATTTGCATTTTCTATCATGGATGCCTTTTTGGTTATGCTGAAGAACTGGCTAAGTGTTCTGCTCTCCCAGTAGACTATCAGATCTTTTTCATCAATTGAAAGCAGAGTTGCTGGTTTGATAATTGATTTTATGCTAAATGTCAATAAATTAAGCGCGCTATAGATCCCAGGTTCCTGGCTCAACAAACAATGGGAAGGTGAATGGAGGTGAATGGGGTCAGCCCTTGACAAAACAATGGAGGTGAATGCAGTGAATGGGGTCAGCCCTTGACATACGATGCAGTGAATGGGGTCAGCCCTTGACATACGACATTTTTCGATGTTTTAGTTTAATTGGAGGAAATGTATGATGGGGGGCCTGTTTTGCTCTGAAACGACATATGAGCAGGTTATTGAAATGATGAAAAGAGAATGTCCGACAAGCCCAAACATAAGAGAGAGCGGCGATAAGGAGATAGAGGAAGATATCAACTAACGGTCAACAGCAGACCCCTCTTTTTATAATGCGCATACTATTCGGCGGTTTTTTCGGGGATCCCAATTCAAGAACTGCATTTTACTAAGATCTCCAAAAATAATTGACTTTATTCGAATTTTTGTCCATAATCATAATACTTTAGTCTGATTAATTTGATTATTTATGGAGAACAAATTGGCAGAAGAGTCAGGCAAAATATTTGAAAGTGAAGATAATCGCCCTCAAGTTAGCCCTAACATGCGCCTGGACGCAGACGGGCTAAAAACCACGCCCGCTGGTCAGGCATGGCGTTGGCCGAAAAAATCGACTTGACCGGGGCACGGATGTGGATTATTTTAGCTATAAAATGCCACATTATGGAGGTGTCTAATTGAAAACCGTTCAGATGACCCTTGATGACGAGCTGGTCAAAGAGGTCGACCGCGTTGTGAAGCGGATCCACACAAGCCGTTCCGCATTCACACGAAATGCTCTTCGTGGGGCACTTGCACGTTACAGCATTGAACAATTGGAACATAAACACCGCAAGGGGTACGAGCGGTATCCGGTCGCTGTCGGCGAACTCTCCGTTTGGGAAAGGGAGCAGGCCTGGGGCGAAGAATGAAACGCGGCGAAATTCGTTGGTACAAGTTTGCCCGGCCAGATAAAAAGAGGCCCGTTCTCATCCTGACGCGAGATTCCGTGTTGAAGTACCTCGGTGAAGTCACTATTGCCCCCATCACCAGTACCGTCCGCGATATCCCGTCTGAGGTCTTTCTTTCGAAGGATGAGGGCAAGTGGACGGAGAGCATTGCGGCCTGCCCCGTTAAATCTGGTTGTTTTATTTAACTGGGGTGGGAAGCAGACTGTTCGTGGAGATAACAAAAGAACGACTCGGTATTAAGGCAAAGGGGCGACGCGTAACAGCACAGAATAGTTCTTATGAACTTCGGGAGCCAGCAGTTCCCAGCTCCACACACATTTCTTTCGGAATAAGCCGGGGTAAAAGGCTGCACAAGGATACAAGTTATCAGATTATGATCCGGATCTGCGGGTTTTTTCTCATCGGGTTTGGAGGATGGTTTCTCTTATCTGCCAGGGAGTATTTGAATAGATGCTTCCCAGGGCATATTGTCTGACAAGGTGTCTAAATGTGAATGGATGAGAAGATAAGAGAAGTGATCCTTCTTTTCCGGGGAAACCTCAAATTTCATCCTACGCCTCATCTATTATCCGCCGCAGCTCTATCTTTACTACATTGGCCCTATCCATACATTCCAGTTCGACAACATCCGGATCTCCCCACTCGGCCGGGAATGCGCCCCCAAACTGGAGCATGATGATGTAAGGGAAGATATCATGGTAAAAGAATCCGCACATCCCTGCCGTGTTATGGCCGCTTAGTTCAAACTGATCTCCAACCTTGTGACCTGCACTGCAAAAGCCCTTGACTCCCTTAATTGTTCCAACCACCCGATATCCAACCCTTCTTTCTTCTGACATAACTTTTTGCCTCCTTAGGGCTTATTTTCCACCCGGGCCACACTTTCATCTATCTCCGTGCAATAGAGATCCTCCCATCTGGCAGCGTTCGGAAAACGAATTACCTCCTTTTTAAACAATATTTATGAATTTGCAACTAAATTTTCATTGCAAACGAAAAAATCTTAAAGCATTATGCTTTGAATCAGGAATGCATTAGAATCGAAGTGTAAAGAAAAAAAGTTTTGTCATGTCTATAACCGCAACGATTCTCCTTCTAATTTCCGCTTTCACCCATGCAGGCTGGAACTTCATCAGTAAAAAGGAGCATCCGACTCAAGCCTTCTACCTGGTGGCCAATACCATCGGTGTTATCTGCGTCTTGCCGATTCTTTGTTTTTACTGGAACGTAATTCCCCTCATTCCCCGATCTGTGTGGATCATTGTGGTAATGTCCGGTTTTTTTCTGGCTGCTTATCTGCAAGCTCTTGCGGGAGCTTATCGCACCGGTGATATATCCATTGCGTATCCAATGGCAAGAGCTTTACCCGTTATTTTCGTTTTCTTTTTCACTCTAATTCTTGGAAAGGGACAGACGTTAGGCAGCTGGTTTGTCCTCGGTGCAATTCTCATCGTCGGTGGATGTATCATACTGCCCATACAAGCGTTGGGTGAATTCAATTTATCAAACTACAAAAACCCGTGTTGTTTTTTGGCCGTTCTGGCTGCCGTTGGCATCGCAGGATATACGGTAGCGGATGATATAGCTCTCCGCTATCTCAGAGAAATCCCGGGGAAATCTTTTAACCCTGTCGAGGGCACATTGGTCTATATGGTGCTGGAAGGAATCAGCTGTTCGCTCTGGCAGACCGTATTCGTGATGTTCAGCTCACGTGAACGACAAAGCATGACGGATGTCTTGCAATCCTATAAAAGACCGGCTGCGATGACCGGAATTGGAATCTATCTCACCTATGGGCTTGTTCTCGTATCGATGAACTATGTGACTAATGTCAGCTATGTGGCAGCGTTTCGACAGCTCAGTATTCCATTGGGTGCCTTATTCGGTATGGCGCTGCTTAAAGAGCCGCTCTATCCACCAAAAATAGTAGGTGTGGCAATTGTCTTTCTGGGACTGGTGCTCGTTAGTACGGGATAACGAAGTTATCAGGTTTGGAGTGAAACGATTCTTGCTATGCCCTCAGCCTATCCCTCTTTGGATCCACCAGCGGTATTTTGGGTCTGCGGTCTCGGTCTCGGTCTGGGGCGGACTCGGTCTGGGGTCGTACTAAGCTAAGTGTATGATAGAACAAGATAAATCAGATAATTCGTGGTCATTTTGGGCCTTAGAATGCCCATTTTGGGGCTGAAAACATGCCTTTAAGAGAAGAGTTCTAAGATGCCAAGGGCGAACAGGCATTACATACAATATTAAGGCAAAGGGGCGATGCGTAACAGCACAGAATAGTTCTTATGAACTTCAAGAGCCAGCAGCTCCTTACAGGGACATTTTTGGGGTCAAAAACGGTCTTCTAAGGCGTGAAAACGCCTATTTTTGTGACGAAATACAATAGATATCAAGCAGATAGGCGACCCCAACTCGGACCCCAACTCGAACTCGGAACTCGCAACTAGGCCACCGTGAACGCTTATAAATAACTTCAGGCATTTAACCGATGATAACATGAAAATTCCCAAACACCTCTATCCATTTGACGGACACTATCTTAATTTGAACGGCCTCCGTTATCATTACTTAGATGAAGGGAGCGGAGATCCCGTTGTCATGTTACACGGAAACCCTACATGGTCATTCTATTATCGGGAACTGGTAAAGGCCCTCCAGGGTTCCTATCGCACTATTGTGCCGGATCACATGGGATGCGGATTCTCGGATAAGCCGGATGATCATCATTATCATTACACACTCGCACGGCGAGTAGAGGATCTCGAGGCCCTCTTAAAGCCTCTTGAAATTAATGAGAATATCACCCTGGTCCTTCACGACTGGGGTGGGATGATCGGAATGGCCTATGCCGTGCGGCATGCTGAGAGCATCGGCCGGATTGTACTTTTGAATACGGCGGCATTTCATAAGCCCGATACCAAACTTTTTCCCTGGCTCCTGTGGCTTTCCCGAGACTCAGCAATAGGCGCATTGCTCATTCAAAGATTCAATGCCTTCAGCCGTTTGGCTGCACGCATATGTTGCAGACGAGAGCCAATGCCAAGAGAAGTCCGCAACGCTTACTGTGCGCCATATAAAAATAACAGCATTGCCACATTGGGGTTTGTTAGGGACATTCCTCTGCGGCCCGGAGACGAAGCTTATGACATGGTTACAAAGGTGCAGGAAAAACTTTCCATGTTTCGTAATACTCCGGTGCTCATTTGCTGGGGAGATAAGGACTTTGTGTTTGACAAACATTTTCTAAAGGAGTGGACTAACATTTTCCCGCATGCACAGGTACACCGTTTTCCAGACTGCGGCCATTATGTCCTTGAAGATGCCACAGAAGACATTATTAACCTTATTCAGGAATTTTTGATAAGATATCCACTAAACCCATCATGACCACACCAGACATTGTCAATATTGCCTCTTTTCTGCCCATCATGGCAAAAAATCAGCCTCATGAGCCGGCCATAGTTCTTCCCAAAGGCCGGGACAGGGACGGCAGGGCTATCTATACACATTACACTTTTGAGCAATTAGATAAAGAAAGTAATTGTATTGCCCGCGGCCTTGAAGAGGTTGGTATCGGAAGGGGCGTGCGCGCTGCCCTCATGGTAGGGCCCGGCCTGGAATTCTTCGCTCTGACCTTTGCCATATTCAAGGCGGGCGCGGTCCCTGTAGTTATCGATCCGGGCATCGGCATTAAAAACCTCAAGAAGTGCCTGGCGCAGGCCGAGCCGAATGCATTTATCGGCATTCCCAAGGCCCACGTGGCCCGAATCCTTTTCGGGTGGGGCAAAGAGACCATCAGGACTAATGTTACTGTGGGCAGGCGACTGTTCTGGGGAGGACTCACCCTTGAACAGATAAAGGAAAAAGGGCAATCGGATAAGCCTTATGAAATAGCTCACACAAAGGGCAATGAAATGGCAGCCATCCTGTTTACGAGTGGATGCACGGGCACTCCCAAGGGAGCCATTTATACCCACACCAACTTTGCGGCCCAGGTAGAGATGATCCGCAAGACCTACAACATTGTACCGGGTGAGATCGACCTTGCCACTTTTCCTCTCTTTGCCCTGTTCGATCCTGCCTTAGGCATGACTACTGTTGTCCCGGACATGGACCCTACCCGTCCCGCCCACGTTGACCCTGTAAAAATAATCGAAGCCATCAAAGACTTCGAGATAACCAATATGTTCGGTTCCCCTGCCCTGATTAATCGTGTGGGACGTTACGGGGCCGGGAGAGGGACAAAGCTCCCTACACTTCGCCGCGTCATTGCGGCAGGTGGGCCCATGCCGCCAGCCGTATTGGAAAGATTCTGTACCATGCTTTCCCCCGACACCCAGGTTTTTACCGGTTTCGGGGCCACCGAGTCCATGCCTGTTTGTTCCATCGGTAGCTATGAAATTTTAGGCGAGACAAGGCATGGCACCGATGAAGGCAGGGGAGTGTGTGTTGGCCGTCCGGTTGAGGATGTGACCGTTTCGGTGATCGGAATAACGGACACACCTATCCCAAAATGGGATGATGCCTTTGTGCTTCCCACAGATGAAATCGGAGAAATCGTTGTCAAAGGTCCCATAGTGACCAGTGCCTATTACAAGAAAAAAGAGGCAACCAGACTTGCAAAGATCTATGACCCGGACGGTAAAGGCATGTGGCACCGCATGGGGGACTTAGGCTTTTTTGATGAAAAAGACCGCCTCTGGTTTTGCGGCCGCAAATCCCAGCGGGTAATAACGCCCGATGGGACTTTTTATACCATCCCCTGTGAAGGCGTGTTCAACACGCACCCTGATGTCTACAGGACCGCATTAGCGGGAGTCAACATGAACGGAAATATTCGACTGGTGCTGTGCGTGGAGTTGGAAGAAGATTCAAAGGGCGTAGACAAAGAGAAAGTAAACCGCGAACTGCTTGAGCTTGGCGCAACAAAGCCCCACACCAAAGACATCAGGACCATCCTGTTTCACCGCGCATTCCCCGTGGATGTTCGTCATAATGCAAAGATATTCCGTGATAAACTTGCAGTGTGGGCTGAGAGGAAATTGACATCGAAATACAGATATTTCTGACCTCTTGACTTAAAAATATTACACGTGTATTATACGTGTAATATTTGAAGAGGAGTTTGTGATGCAAAGAAAACTCACAGTGACCATAGACGAGGAGGTCTATAACGGCTTACGTGCAGTCATTGGGCCAGGAAAAATCAGCCGTTTTATCGAAGAGTTGGTTCGCCCACATGTTGTCAAGAAAAATATGTACGCTGCATATAGAGAGATGGCTGCAGATCAGGTCAGGGAATCGGAAGCCCTTGAGTGGGCCGAAGGCACATTTGGAGACGTAAATGAATAGAGGTGAAGTGTGGTGGATTAACTTCGATCCTTCCGCAGGAGGTGAAATCCGCAAGCAGCGACCGGCTGTCATCGTAAGTAATGATGCAGCCAGTAAGTTCCTTAATAGAGTCCAAGTCGTGCCCTTGATGAGTAGCCCTGGTAAACTCTACCCAAGTGAAACATATGTGACGTTTCGTAAAAAAAAGGCCAAAGCTATGGCCGATCAGCTTACCACAGTGAGCAAGAAGCGGCTAATCAATCCAGCAGGTTCGCTTTCTTCTATCGAGATGGAGGGTATAACCCATGCTATCACGATCCAGCTGGATATCTAAGACAGAACAATAGGATAGCTTGGAACGACCCCAATCCCGGTTTACTCCACTTCTACCACCTCAATTGATTCAAACTCAATTGAGGTGGTACTTGGTATCCGGTACTGGGTACTGGTTTAGAGGAGTATTTTTCATTTTTATATCTCTATCAGGGAAGTATTATAAAATAAGACGTGAAATACCTTAAAACCAATACCAGACAACTCATACCCAATACCACCTAATTGAGCATCACTCAATTAGGGACACAGGATCTTTTTATGACAGACGACAAAGAATATTACCGCATGACGGCCCAGGAAGCACTGGACGACTTGGGCTCGGACGTGAAAGGCCTTTCACCCGGCGAGGCGGAAAAACGTCTTGGCGAATACGGTGCGAACGAGCTCGGTGCGGAACTCGGGACATCACCGTGGTTGCTCTTTCTCTCCCAGTTCAAGGACCTTCTCGTTATGGTGCTGATCGCTGCAGCGGCGATCTCTTTTGCAATCGGGAGCTACCGCGACGGTGCGGTGATGGTAGCGATCGTCGCAATCAATGCCATTATTGGCTTCGTTCAGGAATACAAGGTCAGCAAGATCCTCGAAAGCCTCAAGAATCTGATCACATCGCCGGCGAAAGTCATACGCGACGGGGAGGTCCGCGAGGTCCCTCAGAACCTGCTTGTGCCTGGCGACATCGTGCACCTTGAGGCGGGTGACAAAATCCCGGCAGACATCAGGATCATCGAGTCGTTCGACGTCAGAACGAACGACTTCTCGCTAACAGGCGAATCCACTCCCCAGGGAAAAGAGAGCAATGCGATCAGGGAACGTTCCGTGCTTGCAGACCGCGATAACATGGCATACACGGGAACAACCGTTGCATCTGGCAGCGCTACCGGCGTGGTCGTCCGGACGGGGATGCACACCGAGATGGGTAAGATCGCGGGTATGACACAGGAAACCGCCGAAACGAAATCCCCACTCACGCTGGAGCTTGGGGCCCTCGCGCGGTGGCTTACCATCACGGTAGTGGTTATCGGCGGTGCCCTCTTCGCCATTGCGCTCTGGCAGGGATTCACGCTCTTCACGAGTATGGTCTACGCACTCGGTATCGCTGTCGCCCTGGTCCCCCAGGCACTACCCGCGCAGGTTACGGTCGCACTGTCCGCCACGAGCAAACGTCTGGCGGACGAGCATGCGGTCGTCAAGAGCCTCCCATCCGTCGAAACACTGGGTTCGACAAGCGTTATATGCACGGATAAAACCGGGACGCTCACGAAGAACGAGATGACTGTGACCACGATCTGGTTCGACGGGAAGCACTATACGATGACCGGTACCGGCTACGAGCCGAAAGGCGAGATGCTCGACGACAACGGGACGCCACTCGACAGGGAGAAGATCAATGCGATCGAGATAATGATGGATGCGGCGACCATGGCATCCAACGCCGAGATCCGCGGGCCCGACGGGGAACATGACGGCTGGTACCCGATC
>JAKLQB010000166.1 GCA_022013615.1 Desulfobacterales bacterium
GGAGAAAACCCGCATTGTCTCAATACCACCAGTGCAGGTTTTACGTGAGGCAAGGCCTATGTATCGAACAAACCCCTCACCCCATTATCCCAGGCTTGCCAGAAAAAGGGGGTATGAAGGGACTGTTGTCCTGGAGGTCCTTGTTGATTCTAATGGAAGGGTGAAGGATTTGCAGGTCTTCAAATCAGGTGGATACGCCATACTTGATAAGGCCGCGGCGGATTCAGTGAAAGACTGGTTGTTTGAGCCGGGGATGAGGGGGGATGAAAAATTGGAAATGTGGGTAAAAATCCCGATCCGCTTCCAATTAAAATAAAGATTTACTTTTTAATATCGTAACTCAAAAAGTGTGGGTATATTTTTATTCCTGGGGGGCCATGCGGGTCTCTTTTTTAAAGGGCGCAATAAAAATAATACCACCGCTCGCTCAACGCCCCCGTGACTCTAAAATACTACCTCAGCACAGGCGGAAAGGATGGCCGTTCCCGGGACTGATCTCTTATGGGGCTGTCCTCAGATGAATTTTAAGGCTAATCCGCCGTTCAATGAAATGAGGTAGGGCTTTGCGACCTTTAAAAAAGAGACCCGCATGGCCCAATATCTTCCCGAACTTTTTGAGAACTTACTTAATATCCCGCCACACATGCTGGAAAAAGAAGTTGTTTGACATAAGTTACATTAAGTTGTATTATATTCAGTTAAAATTTCAAGAAACTTAATCACTCATAACAATATGCGAGCTATGAGATTGGGGACGAGAGCAAATACAACTCATAATGCATGTATAATCTGCTCTTTGGGGGTCATGTTGGCCTCGGGTCTGTTTGTTCTGTGCATTGGTTGTGCCAGCAATGAAGAGAAAGAGACCAAACACCTGGAAAGGGAAAGGCAGTATGTTGAAAAAACAGAATTCAAAAAGGGGAAGTGGATTTATCAAAACAGGGAACCACGGGTGACCACCAAAATGGAAAAAGAACAAAAAACAAGGATTCTTGTCATAGAGGACGACCCGGATGTCCTTGCCATGTTCATTAAGCATTTGGAATACTTAGATTATGCGGTTATCACTGCCACAGACGGCATGGAAGGGCTGAAGCAGTTGCAATCGGCAGAGTATGACCTGGTGATTACAGACATTGTTATGCCTTACGTGAGCGGAGTTGGCGTTGTGACGGCATTAAAAGAGAAAAGGCCCCACATTCCGGTTATCGCCATCACAGGTTATGGCAAAGAACCCGAGGCCGCGGCTGTAGAAAAAAAGGCGGACCTTGTGCTTGCCAAACCCGTCAAGATGTCCACTCTCAAGGGCTACATAGAGCAGCTCTTGACCGCAAGGGATAAAACTTAGATCCGCTTTGCTCCGTCCCGCGGCGGGAGAATATTGGAATAGTTGAATGATATCTCTCTGGAATAATTTGGCTTTCCCTCTTACTTCAACTGACATCGATCAACTGACATCGATAGAGTTTACAAGACGTTAATATGCGGCGCTATTCTCGCTGGAATGTGGTTTTCCCCAAAAGGTAAAAACTATGACCAATGTCTTCATATTAAACGGACCACACCAAGGTAAGTCTTTTAAACTTGAGGGTGAAACTACATGTATTGGTCGATCGCCGGATAATGACATTCAAATCAAGGATAGCTCCATATCTCGCAGCCATTTAAAAATTCTAAGGGTAAAAAAGAGGTATTTTGTCGAAGATTTAAGAACTACTAACGGTACTTTCATTAATGGCAAGCGATTAGAACCTGGTAAAGAATTTGAAGTTAGAGAGGGACTGCCGATTGTTATTGGCAGGGTGTTGATTTCTATAGGAAAAGCCTCCTCAGAGGATTCCGCCAATATTCAGAATCTGGCTGATCTATCCGGTGAACTCTCTACAACAGGTATATTTACCTTAGACAGACGCAGACCCTATACAACGACAAAGAATCTGGAGTTAATTTACAAGGTATCAAATGTCTTGGTGCAATCGTTAGATATTGATGAAATCCTGCAGAAGATACTGGATTATATTTTCGATCTTCTCAAAAGGATAGACAGAGGGACTATCCTGCTGATTAACAGTGATACAGGGAAGCTCGAGCAGATTATAGGCAGATCAAAATTCGATAAAGAAAAAACCAATATCAGTTATAGCCGGACTATAGCGGAAAAAGTCATGAAAGAAGGCAAACCTTTAACCATGTCAGATTTGGCACAGGAGGACACAGAGAATTTTTCAGATAGTATGCGCAGGATGAAGTCGGTAATGTGTGTCCCTTTGATCAGCAGGTCGCAAGTCCGTGGGGTTATTTATGTGGATTCGGTTGATAAACCATTTGGATTTCGAGAGGAGGATCTTTCACTCATTACCTCCTTGAGCAGCCCGGCAGCAGTAGCTATAGAGAATGCATTGTTTTACTCAAATTTGGAGAAAACAGTCGAAGATAGAACAAGGAGCCTTATTGAGACGGAAGAAAAGCTTCGAGAAAGCGAAACCAGATTTAAGGCCATTTATGATAACATGAGCAGTGGTGTAATGGTTTCCGTGCCGGTCAGTGACGGTGAGGATTTTGTTATCTTTGACCTAAATAAGGCTGCTCAGAAAATTGAAAAAATAGAAAAGAGAGAAGTACTGGGTAAGCTGCTCCTCGAAGCATTCCCCAAGTTCAGGGAGATTGACCTGTTACAAATTTTTAAAAGAGTATGGGAAACTGGCACACCGGAAACCCACTTGTTTGCCTTATCTCAGGATGGAGCAGTGACGGGCTGGAGGGAATGCTATATATATCGTTTGCATTCCGGGGAAATCGTAGCTATTTACGATGATGTTACTGGAAAGAAGAAAGCAGAGGCAGAGCAGAAAGCTTTGCAAGAACAACTCCTGGTTTCCCAGAAAATGGAATCAATCGGTACTTTTGCGGGAGGGACTGCACACAACTTCAGGAATATATTGCAGGCTATATCGGGAAATATTGAATATCTTGAAATGGTGTATGGTGAAAAGGCAGAAATCCACGAAATGGCGAAAAGCATTCACGACTCCGTGGAAAAGGGAGTGGATTTGATAAACAGCCTGTTACATTTTTCCAAAAAAGGCGGGGAACTTCAACTCATTGACGTAGATTTATCTGAAGTTATAACTAAAACATACGGGATTATAGAAAAGGTATTCGACAAGAATATTGAGATTAAATTGGATTTAGGGGAGAATCTGTTTGTCAAGGGTAATCAATCACTTCTGAGCCAGGCATTTTTGAATTTATTCACCAATGCCAGGGATGCCATGCCCGATGGCGGGAAATTGCTTGTTGAGGCCAGAAAGATTAACAACAAGGTCGTTGCGATTGTCTCGGATTCAGGACATGGTATGGATAAAGAGACCCTGAACCAGATATTTGATCCTTTTTTTACACTCAAAGATGTTGGTAAGGGCACGGGACTGGGACTTTCCACAACCCATGGTATTGTTGAGCAGCACAAAGGCTCTATCTCCGTATCATCAAAACAGGGGAAGGGCGCGAAATTCACGATCTACCTCCCTTTCGGAAAAACGGGAGGCCCCCAACGACCTGAATCCCAAAAGAAAATAATCATGGGAAAGGGACAAAAAGTTCTTATTATTGACGATGACGCTCCTGCACTTGAAGCATTAACCAATTTAACAAAAGGATTGGGTTATAAGGCTATTCCTGTTGATAGACCTGTTGAGGCCTTGGATAATTACAGCAAATGGTCGCCAGATATTGTACTGATGGACCGAAATATGCCTGAAATGGATGGCCTTAGTTGTATCAAACAGATAATGAAAACTGATCCGAACGCAAGGATCATAATTGTTTCCGGTTATGAAGATTCAGGCC
>JAKLQB010000167.1 GCA_022013615.1 Desulfobacterales bacterium
ACGCTGGCTGTTGCAAAATAGATGCCCTCGTTACTATTGACGGGCGAGGTCAGCTCGTACTTCCAAAAGAATTACGTGAAAGGGCCGGCATAAAGGCCGGTGATAAACTTGCCGTAATTAGTTTGGAGCGAGAAGGTGAAGTTTGCTGTATAACACTTATGAAGGCAGATGACTTTGCGGGTACGGTGAAAGCCATGCTCGGGCCAATTATGAAAGAAATCTTAACGTGAGGTGATCAAATGGAAGATGTAAGAGATATTGTAAGAGACAAATATGGGAAAATAGCTATGAACAAAAGTACATGCTGTGGTCCTGTCCCTACATGCTGTGGACCAGCCAAACAGGCTGAGAGAATAAGTAAGGGCGTGGGATATTCAGAGAAAGAATTAAAATCTGTTCCCGATGATGCGAATCTTGGCCTTGGTTGTGGTAATCCCACAGCGCTTGCATCATTGAAGGAGGGTGAAGTAGTGCTCGACCTTGGCTCAGGGGGAGGGATGGATTGTTTTCTTGCAGTGGAAAAGGTGGGTAAGGCGGGCAAGGTTATTGGTGTGGATATGACACCAGAGATGATCAGTCTTGCGCGTAAAAATGCTACGGAAGGGAACTACACAAACGTGGAATTTCGTCTTGGTGAGATTGAAAATCTTCCTGTGGCTGATAATACCATTGATGTCATGATTTCAAACTGTGTTATTAACCTTTCCCCTGACAAGAGGAGAGTATTTCAGGAAGCGCATAGGGTGCTTAAACCAGGTGGGCGATTGATGATCTCGGATATTGTTCTGCTTAAGTCGCTTCCGGATTCTGTCAGAGAAAGTATAGACGCATATGTGGGTTGCGTAGCCGGTGCGCTTATAAAGGATGATTATCTTGCCGCAATAACCTCAGCCGGCTTTGAAAATGTCAATGTTAAAGATGAAAGACCCTTTTCGATTATGGCAGTACCAACAGATCCATTTGTTAAATCGTTTATCGAAGAATTCAACCTAACGGCAGAACAGGTCAAAGATATTTCTGAGTCTATCGTAAGCATTGAAGTAGAAGGGAAGAAATAATGGAACAATGAGTTTATGGAATTATGAAAAGCTGCCAATACTTAAAAATGTCCTTTCCCTCGTGAAAGGACATGGTAATAGTCTCCTTCATACTCTATTCTCCATGGTCTCGTGATCCCTCCCTTTCTCCTTTCAAAGCACAAGGAAAAATAAGCATAACATATCATCAGAACTCACTAAAATGGCCATTTTTGGTCTTTTGGAATCGCAAGTTGAATTCCCATTTTTATTGCTACATGGATTGACTGTGGTTTTAAAAACCCAAAAATAGGGAGATCCCTTGCGATTGTTTCGAGAATATTGAATTTTATTTTTAAATAAAATTAGAAAAAACAAAAGCCTCTCATATCTATACGACAGCGCACCATGCCTGAGTATTTTTTATAATGCACTGTTATATAATGCTTTTTAGATGTATTTATGGATTCAAGTTCCATTCTCAGGACATTTTTGACAATCTTCATAATCAGAATAACCTCGACTCCTTGGAGAATTCACAATCGCAAGGGATCTCCCGTTTTTTGCCTTGCATAATTCATTATCGTTTAGTCGCATCATATGAGGCTAAAAACTGCCTTGTTCGGAAAAAAATGGGATTTAAACTTGCGATTGTTTTAGGGCAAAATCGCCCTTTTTAGTGAGATCTGAACCTACATGGTTTATTTCGTCTATATCCTACAGAGCCTCAAAGACGGAAGTTATTATGTAGGATCCACTCAGGATCTTGATTCTCGCCTGGAACGGCATAATCAGGGCCGATCCAAATACACAAAAGCTAAAAAACCATGGGAACTGGTTTTCAGAGAGGAGCATCCCGATAGATCCTCTACCATTAAAAGAGAATCCGAGATTAAAAGAAGAAAAAGTAGTCAGTTTATCGAATCCTTGGTTAGTACGTCCCGCATGACCATGCGGGAAGGTCGCGAGTTCGAGTCTCGTCGTCCCCGCCACAGAACTTAAAGCCCGTCAAATCGACGGGCTTTTCTTATATCATGGCCTACTTCGTATATATTCTAAAAAGCCTCAAAGATCATAGCTACTATGTCGGTTCCACGCAGGATCTTGATGAAAGGATTAATCGGCATAGTGGAGGACGTTCAAAGTACACAAAGACCAAACGGCCCTGGCAATTAGTCTATTCTGAGGAGTTTCCAGGTAGATCGGCTGCAGCAATACGAGAGCAACAAATTAAGAAACGCAAAAGCCTTAGTTACATTGATAATCTCATTAGAACGTCACGCCAGACATGACGGGAAGTCGCCCCGTTACGAGTAACGGGATTTCCCCTGCCACAGTAAAATCAAGGACTTAACTGGTTTAGTTAAGTCCTTTTTTATTCGACAAAATCATCGTTCCCCGCAGCATTCCCCGCAAAGATAAGTTTGATTGTATGACCTCAATTGTTTGCTGATATTCCATTTCTTCATTATCCGGGACTTCATCCAGTACGTGTAACGATCCTTTTGAGGTCTTTCTGGTGAATCGCATCAATCATTTTCAGGAAATACGCCGACCAGCTCTTTGTTAAAAAGAAGCGGAAACGCGAGCGAGAGTTTCTGGATCAGATTTTATCTATTTATAAATCCCGGCTAAAAGAGTACCAGCACAATATGTAGTACAATCTTAATTCTAAACAACTATATACATAAATTATATAAAATATATTTAAATTATATAAAAAACCTTGACAAAGAATATAATATATGTATAATTATACTTGATTGTATCTAAAAGGTAGTTTGGGGTATTAAGAACATAAAGAAAATCAGATAATAGTGCTTCTCGGGTGTGCGTGAATCTCGAGACCGGGCAATTTCCTAAACAAAACAGAGAGGATTGCACCGGGAAGAAAACGGCATCGTGGGAAGCCATTATTTGGATGAACGAGGTGGATGCTTAACGATCAGCCTAACTTTTTTAGAGAATTTACCTGTAAACGTCTGTAACCTTTTTTATTAACCTCAACCCCTGCCCCTGAGTTAGCCTCCTTTCTCAGGGGCTTTTTTTGAT
>JAKLQB010000168.1 GCA_022013615.1 Desulfobacterales bacterium
GATTATGCGTGCGCAGAAGACTGGAAAGGAAGAAGGCATCCCTGTTATTACAGTCTCCAGAGAACCTGGAAGCGGGGGGGGGATAGTGACAAAAAAGGTCGCCGAGCAATTAGGGCTGGACCTTTTCCACGGTGAGATCATACAGAAGATAGCTGAAAGCGCCGATACAAGCTCCAGGATCCTTGAAACTCTGGATGAAAAGGGGCTCTCAGTTCTGGATGACTGGATTTCCACTCTTGTTAATCGGAGACACCTTTGGCCTGATCAGTACTTAAAACATCTCATGAGAGTTATAGGCACCATAGGAAAACACGGCCGAGCTGTCATAGTTGGCAGGGGGGCAAATTTCATCCTTCCTCGAGAAGTGAGATTCAGGGTTCGGATTGTGGCCCCTCTGGATACGAGAGTTCAAAATGTGGCCCGTGAGTTCGGTGTTTCATCTGAAGAGGCGAGACGCAGGGTCCTCAGAACAGAATCCGACCGCAGGGCCTTTGGGAGAAAGTACTTTCATGCTGATATCACAGATCCTGTCAATTACGATCTTGTGATAAATACAGGGACATTGAGTATCGATGCTGCTGTGGAGGCGATCAAAGGCGGATTGGGGCGCTAAAAAGATTTAAATCGTTGTTTCTGAAGAAATTCTGAAAACTGATTTTTCTTGACTATGCCATTGCGGTTGGAAGGGAAGGTGGTTTTGACAGCCTCCTGGGAGGCTATCAAAACCACTCAGGCAAGCAGGCTGTCCCAGTCAATGGTCTTGAAGGTTTTATGGAGGTAGTGATCATCGTCGACTATATGGAATGAGAGGTTCAGGAAGGTTTCCTTTGCAACGGGTTCCACCTCTGCCAGGGAGATCACCTGGTCATCCTTACCGTGGTAGATCCAGACAGGGGTGGAAATCTGTTTTCTATTCGGCGCAAATTCTATTAGATTAATTGCCGGGGCAAGGAGGATTATTTTTGCCACCCTGGGTTCATGCTCCATGGCAAAAAGGGATGCCATCAATCCTCCAAAACTAGAACCCACAAGTCTTATGTCTGACTTGCCGGAAAGGATTTCCCTGAGTTTCTTCATCCGTTGTTGCAGATCCCCTTTAAAGGTGGGGATAATCATGTCGGGGAATTTTTCCCGGAAGAAGATGGACTTTGTGCCCTGGTTACTGCTTTCAAGACCGTGTATGAATATTTTCTCTGACATCACTATCTAACGAATCTCAAGAATTTCATACTCCTTGATCCCTCCCGGTGTCCTGGTCTTTACCTCATCACCTTCTTCTTTGCCTATCAAGGATTGGCCCAATGGGGATGTCACGGATATCTTGCCCTTTCCAGGATCAGATTCATAGGGCCCGAGCAGTTGATACTCCACCTCTTCCTCGGTCTGCACATTGTATAATAACACAGTGCGCCCAAAGACTACCCGATCTGCCGGACCCTGATCCAAATCGATTATCTCAGATTTAGCGGTTACTGACTTTAACTCATTAATCCTTCCCTCAAGAAAAGACTGCCGTTCCTTGGCTGCGTGATATTCAGCATTTTCGCTGATATCACCGTGGCTCCGTGCCTCTGCTATGGCCCGGATATTTTTTGGCCTCTCAACCTTTTGCAGGCGGCTCAATTCATCTCTTAGTTTTTCAAGCCCGGCCTTTGTAAAAGGAATTTTGTCCATATTATCTTCCTCATTTAGTAGTTAAGGTTTTAAACTCTATTTCTTCATGTCTTCCCATTCAATATTTCACGCCTTGGCGTGATTGGACGTTCGACCTGCCCGCAATGCCTTTGGGTCGTCTTGGTAGAATGTCCTTGTGTCTTGGCTCGGTGTCAATGATCATTCCACTATCCTTTGTGATGCATGGCAGGCGGGTGTTCGATGTTCATTTTTTTCAGCCCGTCCTGGGCAAAAACAACTTAGCGCTTATGCGCTCATACCCCCAGCCCGAGGGCTGCGCCTACCTGGCTGATAACAAGGGCAACAAAATAGGCGGCAACCAGATTAAAGGCGATGGAAAACCCTGCCCATTTCCACGAACTTTCCCTTCGGATC
The DNA here is from genome assembly GCA_022013615.1 of Desulfobacterales bacterium. The sequence goes on from JAKLQB010000168.1 coordinate 2,050, forward strand.
ATGATTACAGTCACAATACAGGGAACGTATAGCATAGTAAAAATGATAAGGGTAAAGGCCAGCAATGGGTTCCAATCGGGATTGTTCCTGAGTCTTTCAGACAGGGAACCGGCTTCATCCGGATCCACATCGCCTAACGAATATGCAGTCCCTAAGGTGGAGATGACAACTTCCTTGGCAGCAAATCCTCCCACAAGGGCAATATTTGTTCGATAGTCAAAACCCAGGGGCCTTGTAATGGTCTCCAACCGTTGGCCAAGCCACCCGGCAATGGTGCCTTTCAGGGCAGACTGCTGTTCCTGGACGTCAATATAGGTCATGTCGCGTTTATAACTGATATAGCGCGAGGCCGCGGCTAAGTGGGCGCCGTCTATTTCCTGTTTTGTGAATTTTATGCTTTCGAGAAAAAAAGTTGCTTTGACTAAAGAAAATAAAGGCCGTTTGTCGAAATCTGCAAGAGAAACATTTTTGTTTGCTTTTGTGGCCTGCATAAACAAGTCATAAAGTCCGTTAAGATCCGCAAGTTCCTTTTCGTTCTTCACCCATCCCA
>JAKLQB010000169.1 GCA_022013615.1 Desulfobacterales bacterium
CAGGCAGAAGGTGAAGTCTGACGCCAGAGCCCTTTTTTGCTTTTGGGCGCATAGAGAACTTGGGCTTGCGCAAAGAGAGTTGGCGAGAAGGCTGGGGATGTCCCAGCCCGGAGCGGGGTATGCTGTTATCAAGGGCGAAGCAATCTCGAAGTCAAATAATTATCGGATAAAAACTGAGTTACTTATTTAGCTATGACCGTCCCCCCAACCCACTTCCGCCGTAAGCAAGTCGGTAGTTAAAGGTCGAGAAGACGAGCTTGCCGGAGTAATTGAAAATGATCTTATGACGCTGCTTGAGAGGCAGAAATAGACTGTGTAGCCCCAGAAAAAATGCTTTATTCATCTTTTCATGAGCGTCCCTAATTTCCCTAATTTCTCCCCATTTCTGCTTATCCCAACGGACTACTGACAACAATCAACGGACATTACCTATTTCCAAACGTCCTCCATTTTCATCTTTCTCCCAAAGCCAAATAGATCGTCCATCCAGAGGTAGATACTGTCGAACTGGGGAAGATTCCTTACATGCCATCTGACAAAGCTGTGAAACCAGGTGTTTGGTTTGTTGAAAACACAGACCCTGATACAGTTGGCGCAATCACCCTTATTGTGGACCCAGAATTGAAAGCACTTTTCTGGATTAATATACCATTTGTAGATCCCGTGGTTATTGGATAGGGTAGGTCCCTCAGTGGTGGGTTCGTCGAACCTGATGGACTGTCCGGGACATGCCTTAGCACACTTTCCGCAAACTTCGCACATCTTCCTGACGCCGATTTCAATGGGTTTGTCCGGAACCAGAGGCAAATTTGTGAGCACTTTGCTAATCCGAATCCGGGGGCCGAACCAGGGTGTGATCAAAAGGCCATTACGCCCAATTTCACCGCGGCCGGCATCGATGGCCATGGGGATGCTAAGAGCCGTATCATTACCACAGGGGATGGCCTCGTAGCCTAAATCACGAATAAAGTGAGCCATTGATGAGGCCACATATGCCATCATTGAGTAGCCCCTGCCAGTGGCGGCGTTCTCGCCATAAGTAGGAGCCGTTCTCATCAAGGTATAATCCATCTCATGAACCATTACGACGGCATATTCAAATCCTTCTGGGATATCATCTATGGGAGTATGTTCGACGGTACGGGGATCAAAGCGATGAGAGTAAATCCAGCGTCGATCCAGCTTGCAAATCCCAACCGCTGATGCGCCCATGTATATTGCAGCTTTTTTGATGATCCGGGTTATTTTGCCCGGGTCGGAGACATCCCACTTCTGTCCCAGTGGGATGCGGTCTCTCTCGGCAATCTTTGCTTGGTCCGGGAACCATTCATAAAGTCCTTCATTTCCCATAATATTCCCGAATCCCCACCACCTCTCCAGATACCACGAACCCATGGCAAAGGCCCAGTCCAGCATGGTGTAGCCTTCATCATCCTTGAAGTTACGCACACTATAATGCTTCTTGCCCATCTCAAGTATTTCAGGACTGGACTTTTCGGGATCCCTTGGTCTATTGAACATGGTGTTTCTTTGATCAAATCGCCCGACTTCACCGGTACCTATTTTCCTATTCCTATTCCCCTTCATGTCCAGCGCTCCTAATACTTGGTGATGCTGGTGATGCGCACAAAATTCAGACCGCTTTACCCATCAGTTCATCGAGTAGATCTGTCGCCCTTTCTCAATGATCCTCTCTTTCACATACCCGAATTCCCTGCCCTTTGTATCCATTGTTCCCAGCAAGAGGATGTTCTTTTTCATGGGTTGCAATCTCTTTGGCCCGTTCTTCGAGTTCTTCTCCTGCAAGACTCAATGCAGAGGGAGTGTAAAACCATCCTTGATAACGCTCGGACAGGTACTGGTGGAGTTCTCCATGGCCCAGGCCCTGCCTTTCAATCTCTTTCCAGAATCCGGTTTTTGAGAACCGCCATAGCTTGTCAGCATCCTTCACCAACCCTTCCTCAAGACAATCAACCTGGCTGCCCGAATCATGTCTCTGAATTATTAATGAGATGTTATCTATCAATCCCTGATCATAGTCCAGGTCCTGTAGTACCTGTCTGGCAATGGATGCCCCTTCCAATTCATGTTTGCGATTGAGTCTCTCAGCTTCATCGCCCTCCGCTCTAACCCCGTAGGCTGCTTCAATCTGTTGGGGATCAAGGGTAGACCATCCAACATCGTGCAGGATGATGGCAGGCTCGACGATCTTCTTATCACCCCCCTCATGCTGCATCAGGATCAGGGCATAACTATGGCTGACCCTGGAGTGGATCAAATCGCCTCTCGCAGTCAAGTATGGTTCTGCTATCTGAAAAAGATCCCGGATAAATTGGGGCCAATCAGGGTCTTTCATATCACGCCTCGGTTTCAATCAGCCGCAGAAAGGCCTGGGCAGGAGGCGAGAGGTCCACACCCCTGGGAAAGACGATATCGGTTTGTACTAAGATAGGCCCTTCCTTGATGTCAAGGGATTTCAAAAGCCCCATTCTGGCCTCTAATTGGATTTCGGGTTTGTAAAGAAAGGATATGCCCTGTCCCTTGATGACATATTCCTTGATGAATTCCACGCTCTCGGCCTCAAGAAGGACAGAGGGTTTCACATCATGAGAACTGAGCAGGGAGAGGATGGCATACCTGGACCCGGAGCCATCCTCACGTATGATAATAGGTTCCTTCTTAAGTTCCTGAAGGGAGACCTTTTCACGCTTTGCAAATTTGTGCTGTGGGGATACAACTAAGCAAAACTCCTCCTTTCTATAGGGAACGACCTTCAACTTCCTTTGATAGGGGAGCCTTCCGATGGTGCCGAGGTTGTATTTGAAGGCCATAACGCCGTCTGCTATTTTCTGTGAACTCCCCACCTTCAGATAGACCTTAACTTTGGGATACCGTTTCTGGAAAAGGGAGAGAAGTCCCGGCATCAGGTGCCTTGCGAAGCTGCGGGTAGTGCCTATGGTGAGTGATCCCTGGGACAAGTCCGCATGGCCCTTCAAGACATACTCCATTTCCTCTACGATCTCAAACACCCTCTCTGCATAACCAAAAAGAACTTCTCCCGCATCCGTAAGCTCGAGGCCTTTGCCGTATTTCCTAAAAAGTTTGAGATCCAGGTCCTGTTCTAAGGATTTTACCTGCATGGTGACTGCCGGCTGGGTGACATAGAGGGCCTCAGCGGCTTTGGTAATGCTTTTTTCCCTTGCCGCGAGAAAAAAAGCTCTGAGCTGGTTGAGGTTGATTCTCATTGGGCAGATTGTATAAGTAAATCTTTGAGTTTATAAGAAAAGCTTATAAGAGTATAAATATAAATGCTTTGACAAGTCAACGAAAAAACTAACAATATTACCAAGAAGAATTGAGGGATTGAGGAGCGGCATACTAAGGTGAGATGGCTTCCATGACACCCTATCGTATCATGTTCTGG
>JAKLQB010000170.1 GCA_022013615.1 Desulfobacterales bacterium
ATAAGCTTCGATTAGTTCGTCAATATGGTCAACTTGATGAAGATTACCATCAGCGCTGTGCCAAGAGGCAGAAATTTTGCCTATGACTTCTGGATATGCTGGCAATTTTCTTGAGTCCTCACCCCAAGGCTATCGAAAAACCTTAATACCTCCTCTGGGGATAGAATTTCTTTAGAAAAACCAACGTAACTGACCGATATGCCCATTAAAAACAGCTCCTATTCTAATTCCAGAATCACTTGCCCTCAAGTCTCCGATTGTATTCTTCAGACTCTTTTTCATCCAAAATACGCACAAGCGGATCTTCCCAGCCGAAACAATACTCTTTCCCACAAAGCGGTTCAAAGGAATCAATACATGAAGGATCAATTTTAGTGAATTCTTCAAGCAAAGCCACTAATTCACCGGCTAACCCTCCCACAATACCATTTGAGTCATCCACTCCACCGACGCTCAACTTCCTTTCCAAACGCAAAAGCAATTTGACTAAAATATCAGCCACCTGTCTGCTAACCGGCAAATCAGAAATAACGGCTGACAACCGGTTGCACCCTTCACGCAATGAGTCCTGATTAGCAAACCAGGTGCGTGACGGCCCCCGGTAAGGCTTTATGTATCGCATAGACTCAGTGATAGATTTCTTAAGCGCTTCTAATTCTTCTTTGTTTAGTACACCACGTCGTCCGCTACATTCAACGCCACGAGAAAGCTGTTTATCCTTATTGCCTAATGGCTTTCCATCCATAACCGCATGAATTGCCAGGGCAACCATGTGCTTACAAAGTGTATCTTTTTCGCCAAGATAACAGGTGCAATGACCCTGCTTATAATTGCGTGCCGATACAGATACACGGTACGGTTTCGTTCCCAGAACAAGAGCGGAATAATATCCTCCGAGCTGGTCTATTTTCGTCACCTTACCGCTCTCATACAGGCCTACTGCTCGTTTGAACGTCGCCTCATCAGTCGCGAATTTGATTTTGTTAAGGTCATAAGAAGTAGCCATATCTCGATTATATCAACTTAACTATTTCTCGCCTGTTCCTTTTTTGATGACTGGCACATTTTGTTTTTTGTGTGTCCCTAGAATTCATCTACCCACCCCTGACGTATTCGCCAGTCTGTATTTGGTATTATTTTCAAATCACTCACAACATGCGTTCCTCTTGGGTCACTTGTTTGCATTGATGCCATGTGTTGGCCGGACCATATTGGCAATGAGTCCTCTGGCTTCAAACCAAAGGTGATCCTTGTCAAAAATGATTTAACAATAGCCCCAAGTTCATAAGCCCTTGTTTCTATTACTTGTTCGATGTCTTGATTAACCAACCCGGAGGTGCCGTGAGCTATCCTTGCTCTTAGGTCACTTAAAGAATAACCTTCCCGTTTTTCAAATAAACTTTTAACGTATTCATGATCTTTACCAAACACCCATTCAGCTACCTCTTGAGTTTTATTCCGCAAACTTTTGACACAATCAAAGTAGGCCTTTTCCACAAATTCGATAGGGTCTTTATCGTAAAGTGCTTTTAGTTTTTCATCAACACACTTAATCTTTTCTGTCTCGATGCTTTTTTTATCCCTTTTCTCTTTTACAAAGCCGAAGTTGGCGTCTCCTTCGGCGATGGCTATTGCCAACAATTCAAAAGATAAATAATAACACAAAAAGGATACGTAAGTACTATGGGATGATCTCCCCCTATTGAACCACTCAATAGCAGCATCCAGGAAAATTGCATCTTCAGAAACCGGAAATTTTCTGAACATTGCATCCAAAATGTTCAAATCTTCCTTTGAGGGAACCGCACACGCTGCCCCCACAGGTTTGTTGTGA
>JAKLQB010000171.1 GCA_022013615.1 Desulfobacterales bacterium
CGGAGGACCACAGACTTCTTCGACCGTTTCCTTTACCAACTTTCCATCCTCCCAAATCCGCTTCCGCACTGTCTGGCAATTGGGGTCATTTGTCCCTTCGGGAATGGCTTCAACTGCATGGCCGCTTTTATCATAATAAATCACAGGTTTGCCATACTGGGCTGCATCTCTGGCCGCCTGATAATCTTGATCTACTGCATTTCCGACCAATGCCCCAATAATGGTTCCCGCAGCCAATCCGATTAGGGTACTCTGAGTATTGCCTCCAATCGCCTGGCCAATAAGAGCGCCCGTACCGGCACCTACTGCAGCCCCTACCTGGGTATTGTATCGGTCAGGGGGATAATGAGCGCATGAGACAAGGAAGAGAGATGAAGTCAGTATTAATAAAACTATATGATGTTTTTTCATTTTTCCCTCCGAAGAATCGCCCTATCTTTTTTTAGTTGCCTTTAGGCTGCTTATGACTGATTCACATAAAATCCCTATTAGCTTTGTAATATAAAGATCATTTTCACCGGCGAAAAGTCCTTTTTATTTCTCTTCTTTTTTTCGTACTTCTATCTATTAATATTTAGACGCTCAAGGGCAAAAATAGTTTACAGCACAACAAAAGATCCGAGCCCAATTCTTCGCAGTGCGCAAACAAATTGGCTATGGTCCTGGGCCTTTTTCTTTTTTTAACAACTAGATGGCTTGGATTTTCATTGTTTTGAGCGGGAAACCCGTGTTGTATAAAAATGTGCAGTGATTTAATAATTATAGGATTCCCTAATGGCCAAAAAAACCAACTTATTAATTGCATCGGTGCACATGTCCAGTCATGATGACAAACTTTTAAAGCTTACCCCATTGCTTGAGATAACAGAAGATAAACGGGAAGTTTTTTTTAAGCGTTGCGGTACATGAAGAAGGGATAATGGAGATGCGAAGGCATGAACACATAGACCGTCCACTGGGCAGCAAAACTAAGGGGTCAGGTCTCAACAATTTACAGAAAGAGCCTCTTTTCAAACTGCTCTATTTTTTTACTTAGTTTCCTGTCCTTTTCAAGTTTCAGCTTAAACCGTTTGCACGCTTGTGCCACCGCCGCATCTCCTATTCCGAATTGCGCACCGATTGTTCTTAGTTTTTCACCTGTGTGTTTACGGCAAAGATATAGCTTAATGTTTCGTGCTGCTACAGGGTCTTGTCCAAATTCTGATTCAACCCGATCAAATATTTCAGGATGAGTAATTCTTGAACCAAGCTGTCTTAGGGCGGGCAGGTCCCTGTCTGGCTTTTTATCGGATAAATAGCTTCCCTTGATAAATTGAATAAAATCCTGGCTGCCGAGCAGGACCGACGCCCTTACTTCTTTTAGAGGGCTGTCATATTTTCGGGCAACCAGCAAAGACACAAACTTATTATAACCCAGTTGTGCAACCGAAACCTTGTCCCCAAAATAACCCAGAATGAAATCGCGATGTAACCAGTTCGGGGTCTTTTTCACACCAATATAAAAATTATAGCTGGACCATTCGTATTTGTCAGGAGTTTCAGCCAATTTGGCCCGAACCGGATTAAGATGAATATATCTGGAAAGTTCCTTCGCGTACGCATCCATTTCCACCAGAATAGCCTTATAGCGCCCCTGAAATAGATGGCCGGCCCTGGCACGCTTGACATTGAAATAGGTCGTATAAGCGCCGTTGATATGCCGCATGATCTGAGGAAGGTTTCCGGACGGCGTCTCAAGCAGAAGGTGATAATGGTTGTCCATAAGGCAGTAAGCATGAATTAGCGCATTGTATCTCGCAGTTGCTGTTTCAAGGTATTCAAGAAACTTTTGTCTGTCGCGGATGCTCTTAAAAACCGCTTTCCGCTCATTTCCGCGGGCGGTGACATGATAAAACGCACCGGGAAAGGTAATTCGTAACGGTCAGGCCATATCTCATTTCCTTATCATCTGGCTCTTGACATTCTGTTGATGTCCAACTTAGCCTATCAATCGACTTTTGCCAAATGTTGAGACCTGACCCTGATGTCTTTTCTTGAGACCTGACCCTGATGTCTTCTGTCTTGCTACTGTCAAGTTACCGGATTTACATGACCATTCATAGAGTTCAAGAGAGCCGTCCAAACTCTTTTTGTATCGTCCGTATTTCTTTTTCAAGGTCCCACATAACTGCCCCGCCTCATCATCTGTTAAATAGGGTTTTTCGCCAGAAGGATTCAAAGCCAATATCACCTCTGTCAGAGCTCCATTTTCGTCGAACAGATGGGCAACAATATAATTCTTTCCGCCTACTACTTTTTGAGATCTAAGAACGAAACTATCTGCCTTCCTTTCCCCCGATGTAAAATTAATCTTTTTCTTGACCATTTCAATGCTGTCGCCCCATTTGAATCCTCCCCATCCAGTAATATCGGCAGCAAAGGCCGGGTTAGCTGTCGCAAAGAAGATTATTAGTAAAACAATCGAAAAGCACCTTAGGTTAATGTTTTGGCTCATAAATTTCTCATCTCTATATACTCTGCTTCAAAGCTTCACGCCTGAACAAAATTTATGCTACCCCCTGGATAAGAACTGCAATGTTCCCGCTTGCTCGCTATCAACAAAAACGATACATTATATGCAGCTTGAAAACAGCTGACGGACTTGGCTACATTATTGGGAGAGGATAAGGATTACTTTAGCTTTTTTCCATGCGAGACGTCCGATTGAAAAAATCCCGATAGAAATGGAGCTTCATCCAAAGGATCGTGAGGAATACTCACCTATTCGGAACCTTAGAATGGGCGCCAGCTGTCCTGCAACCATACACACGCAAAAAGAAGGCAAGGTTTCGAAAAAGTTGCAAAAGCATATGACCTTCGAGTCACACGAACGGTTTTTGAAGAGGCGAAATATAACCGAAAAGGGAATAAAAAAACACCAATCGACATAAGACAAAAAGTCACCATAATCCAGAACGTTGATGTTGATTGCCTTGAGAAAGTTTCTTCATAAGCGAAAGAAGCCAGCCTTGGTATCGAAACGGGTGAAGCCACCTCAATCGCATATCTGATCCAAAGCGAAAAAGGAGAAAAGCTGTTCGATTTTATCCGTAAGTGCGGCTACGTGGTTGATCGAAAAGGACGCAGCATCAGAATAAAATGGAGTTAGATAAATAGGAGGATTGATGAATACCACAGAACATTTATTGACCTGTTTAGCTGAGGAATGTGCCGAATTGCAACAAGCTATTTCCAAGGCGTTGCGTTTTGGCCTACAGGACAGATACCCAGGCGCAAGCACAACAAACGCGCAAGACATTGCCAAGGAATCTATAGATGTGTTGGCCGTGATTGACCTCCTACAAGAGCAAGGAATTATCACACAACCCAGAGAGACTAAGGCTATGTATGACGCCAAGCGTAAGCGGGTGAATGAATACATGAAGTACGCCAAAATCACTGGAGCCTTGGACGGCTGAGAGGCCGCAATGTCAAAATAGAATGGAGTTAAAATGTCTGCTTCTTTAGGTCCGCCATAAAACAATGAGCCAAGGGGAAAGCTAAGGCGCGATGTTTGAAACAAAAGTGAATATCACAGGTTTTGACGGTCTTTAATTATTCCAGATTTGTTGGAGATATCAACGATTGAACTGTGCGGCGGTCTTTGCGTCCGCACCAGTGACAGGTTATGTGATATTATTATGATTCAAGTATGATTATTAAGTTTTCACCTTCTTCTCTCATATGTTTTCTAACGCTTGATAAGCTATTCTCTATAGCCTTTTTAAAGAAAATTTTACCAAGCTTACCCACACGATAAGTCCCTGACGCAGTGAACAGGCAAAATTCTCCTTTTTGCTCAATAATAAATTCATTTTTTGGAAAAAATTTTCTGATTAAACGAGATGTCGGGGTATATACAATTCTTTTGTCTGGTATAATCTTTACAATTTCGAATTTCAATTTATGCAGCTTTCCGTGAATGTATTCTTCAGCATACAGAACAGATCCCTCTGTCCATGGGTTTCCTTTTAACCATCGGAAACTAACGTGGTCCTCTTTATGCCATACCCTATAGCTATCATCATCAACAATACTGGTTAAGAAATTGAAAACTTTTTCGGCCGTTGTTTTGATTTCTATAGAATCCTTAAGAACCACTTCTTCAAAGAATGCCATTTTATCGTATCCCCACTAAATAACAACCGCTTTTTGATGTTTTCCGCCTGTTAGACCTGGTGATAAATTGAGATAATCTGGACCCCGGCTAAATTTGTGATATGCTCAATAATCAGCCCCTAATTTGACGGAGGTCCGGTTACAGATTACTTGCCAGGGTCTGACATAATCAGTATTACATGACTTTCGGCTCTACAAAATTACGTTGCATTCAAATGATACTCTATGCATTTTTAAAATTCAATCGCCCAATATGCGCCAATCTATCAAAGTTTAACAGGGATTCCATAAATCCAAATGAGATAATCTGTATGCCAATTTACTTGTATCATCTAAATGCAATAGCAAATGAAATGAGCCGAAAGTCATGTATTATCAATATTTTGTGATACGTGTTACATACATGCAACTGGGATGAAGGTATCCAGATGAACCTGAATTTTTAGCCTACCCCAATATATGGTATTTCCCCACTCCTGTCCAATCCAATGAGGCGGTCTACAATTCTTGCCATAGTTGTTATGTGGCTTTTTCCCAGTTTGACTTAAGAATATAGAGTCTTCACTATGAGGCCTCTGAGTTTTCCACAAGGACAACAATCATCTTAAAACTCAATTACCCTTGTAAAATTCAGGATACAGCTTTTCCGCACATTCTTGGCAAATACTATGACTAAATTCAGCTTCAGAACGGTCAGTAATATATTCCTCTATCGGAGTCCATGTGCCATTAGACTCACGTATCTTCTTGCAATTGGCGCAAATGGGTAGCAAAGACCCTAACATATTTATCATGCTCTTTTCAATCGTTCGGATGCGGTGACTCAACATTTGAAGCAGCTCGAAGGCAATGGCAGGGTATTTCTCAATCTCTTTACGTAGATTCCATTGATCTAAACATAGGATCTGCGTGTCACCTTTGGCAACTACGCTGGCCGATCGAACCAAATCATCAATCAGGGACATCTCGCCGAAATAGCTGTGGGGTCCGAGGGTTCGCAGATGCCTTTCGGTTTTACTGCCCAGATCTTTGATAACCTCTACCTCACCTCTAATGATAATAAAAAGTCGGCTGTCTCGACCCCCCTCCCTGATGATCACCTCTCCTTTATGGAAAAAATGATGCTGGGTCTGTTTGGCTATCCGCTCCAAGTCTTCCTTTTTCATAAGGGAAAAAATAGACACCTTGGACAGAAAATCCACCTCAGTTACCATTTTCAATCCTCCAAAGCTCCGTTAAGTGGTAAGATCTAGCAGACACCCTTAAATAATAGGACGATTATGCCACTAAAGATTATGTCCTCAATCCCAAATCGCTACAATCCAATATAATCCGATAGGGATGAGAATTTGTTACATGTGGTCATGAAGATTATATGAGAATATAAATTAAGTGTCAATTATGACCAATTGCTTGATGTTATGGCCAACTATTTGAAAATTCATGAAAATGAAGGAATTGAGGTCAGATCTTTCGATTTGAAGAGCTGACCCAATATGGCTTAAGAATAATCAAGGGTTGTCATAACAAAAGCTCCGGGCCCAATGCCCTGCTTAAGTTCTGCCTTAGAACTTATTTTGTTGACAAAATTCCATTCTTTCTCTCGATTGACCTGCTTGTCTTTCGATTTTTTAGGCCTCGATTTACTGACACTTCTACGCAACCTGATCTTCAATAATTTCAGAAAGTCATGATACAAAAAAACAAGGGCGTTCCGGGCATGCTCCATTTGCCATTGGTCAATGCCCTTTTACTTGGCAAGTGATTTCCGAATCCTACGAATATCTGCGGACGTGCGTTATCGAAACGGCTTGTCCTTGATGGCGATGGCAAATTTTGCGCCCAGTGCGCATACCATTTGACGGCTTTTTCGGGAACTCCAGATTCAAGAGCAGCATTTTGTAAGATCGCCAAAAATAATTGACTTTATTTGATATTTTCTCCATAATCACTACACCCGACTTTGATTAATTGCATTTTCTATTGTGCTATATAGGATCTGATTTTATCGTCAATTACCGAAACCTAATTAATTGAATTTACAAAATTCAAGGCACTATATGTTCGGCAGACGTAAAATCATCTGATTGGATTTTGAAAAAATGAAAACCACACAATATTTTGATTATACAAAGAAACGACCCGATCGAGCTCAAATCAAAGAAGAGTGGATAGAATTTGTTATTGATAATCCTGAAAAAACCGAGACACAATCGGATGGAAGGATCAGAAAATGGGCCAACATATCAGAAATCGGGAAATATTTAAGGGTTATCTTGCTCGATGATGGGGAAACGGTTCATAATGCGTTCTTCGATAGATCTTACAAGGAGGATTAGATTATGAAAGTGAAATATTTTTCTGACACAGACACTGCTCACGTTGAATTTACAGGCATAGAAGTCTATGAGACGAAAGAGATAAGTGAAAATATATATGTAGATATCGATGAAAACGGCAATCTCGTGAGCATGACAATCGAACACGCAAAAGCCAATGCAGGACTGTGGGAATTTTCATATCAAGAAATGCCTCGCCAGACCGCATAAAACCGCCGAATGGGATAGGATCTTCTTTCGCAAGATGGCACTCCTACACCACACCATACGTATGGATCATGGATCACGCAAGTGGCGGTCTCCATTTTGCTATCGCTTCGCCGGAACAATTCGACGAAGCTTTGGGCTCAAACCTTGATTTGTGATTATATTCAATCAACCCGCAGTTTTTAATCACTGAACAAGGTTTGACCTCAAGGTCGCACTTTAGCTTAAGTGGCAAGAAATATCATGAGTAAGCCGATCCTCTCTCGATATCAAGTCGATAAAGTGCCTATTGTCATTCGTCCGCAATTTTACCTTTACGGATACGGATTGGGACTATTTCTATTTTTTTTCTTTTTAATCCTTAGACTTACCACTAAAGTAAAGATTTCAGGCAGGGAAAAGCTCAGGAAAAACCCAAATCATATCTTTTGTTTGTGGCACAGCTTTGTTCCTATGGCGCTGTTAAGTGCTACGCCTCTCATCCCTAACGTTCTTGATCGTGCCCCTCAGGTATGGATGCAACATCCTATCTGGTATATGAAACCAATACATGTTCTGTTGCGCTTAATGGGCGTCAAAAAAATAATCATGGGTTCTTCAGGGCATTCAGGTCGCGAGGCGGCTGAACAACTCGTAGAACACTTGCGGCAAGGGTGTTCGACCGTTCTGAATCCTGATGGCCCTAATGGCCCTGCTTTTGTCTTAAAAAAGGGAATTCTTCATTTATCTTTGAAAAGCTGTGTGCCAGTCGTCGCGTTGCGATTATCGTCATCAAGCTTTTTCGAACTAACTACTTGGGATCGTAAGAAATTGGCTTACCCATTCTCCACGATAGAAATAAAAATTGGTGACCCTATCCATATTACAAACGAGAATTTTGAGTACGCACATGCTTTAATAGAACAAGAGTTGGGGTGAATAAACCCACCTGGAAAAACAACTATGTCGAAAATAAAGATCAATAATATTGAGCTATACTACGAAGAACACGGCTCTGGTTCTGAACCCATTATGTTTGTACACGGCTTTTTGATATCCTCAAAAATGTGGCATGACCTCTATATTTCTCGTCTACCCGCCAAATATCATGCCTATGCGATGGATATGCGCGGTCACGGACAGTCAAACCAGATCAAACACGGGTGCAATCTGGTGCAATTAGCGGATGACATATATCAGTTTTCCCAACAACTCCAGCTCGCCCCGTTTCTGTATGTCGGGGTGTCTATGGGGGGTGGGGTTGGCGTCCAGCTTGCGCTCGACCATCCCGAAGTGCTGAAGGGATTGGTCTTAATGAATACCGTTACAGGATTCGGTTTGCTTGGTCCCCCGCTGTATATGGCACTCTTTCGTTTGATGGCACGGAAACGATGGTTCCTTAAGATGCTGCTGAAAAGTGCGTTCAAACGCCCACCTTCTGATGACATGATGCAGCTTTTCCTCGATGAGGCCATGCTCGTGAGTAAAGAAATCTTTACCGAATGGACACATCCAAACAATCGCATGCAGCATTTCGAGCGGTTGAGCCATGTGAAGGTGCCGACCCTTGTGATGATTGGCGGCAAAGATACTGTGATTCCTGTTGATGGGCAGCATCGACTGGCTGACACCCTTCCAAACGCGAAGAAAGTTGTCTTTGAGGACGAAGGGCATATGATGGGGGCAGAAATTCCAGAGGACGTATTTACCGCGATGAATGCATTTCTTGAGCAACTTTCGTAAGTAAATGAATGTATTACCGAACCGGAATATGTAACTGAATATGAGCTCACAAGAGATCTTAAACTGGGGAATTGATGTTATTACACTATTACAGCTTTTCACGGCCGATTTTTTTGTCCTGTTTATGAAAGGCATTACTCTCCTTGGCAATGAAACAGCCTATCTCATTATGATGCCTTTTGTGCTCTGGTGTGTAGATTTTCGTATGGGTGCCAGAACAGGAGTGGTCTTTTTATCGTCAGCCTACCTTAACTTTGTCTTTAAAGACATGCTTGCACAACCTCGCCCCTTTATTCTTGAACCAGGCCTAAATCTAATAGAAGCATCCGGTTATGGTTTTCCCAGTGGCCATGCTCAGGGATCATTGGTGTTTTTTGGAATGCTGGCTCTATTGATCAGGAAACGCTGGTTTACTGTTATTGCAATGATACTCATATTATTGATTGCTTTTTCAAGAGTTTATCTTGGAGTACATTTCCCTACAGACATATTGGGCGGCTGGTTTTTGGGAGGCTGCTTACTGTTTGGTTATCATAAGTTTGGAAACCGTTTTGAACAAATAGTGGCTCAGTGGTCTTTATGGCAGCAAATAGTCTTTTTAGTAGCAACCACTGGAATCATGTTGATCTATATTACACATGAAACAATAGTAATTGTAGCGGCTTTTTTTGGTGTAGGTATAGGTACGATTTTATCCGTTAGATTTAATTATACTCAAAAACCAAGTTCCTTTTCTCAACATATATTACGGCTCCTGACAGGTTTGATCATCGGCGCCGCAATTTATGTCGTATTGGCATTCATTTTTCCCAGAAATGGGGAACCGTTGTACGAACCACTGCGTTTTGCGAGGTATTCTATTTTGGTGTTATGGTTCACGACAGGTGCTTTCTGGTTGTTCCGCCGTTTTGAAAAAAACAGCAAAACTGGATAAATAGTGAAAGGGGAGGAAATTCAATGGGCACATCTCAATTGGCCGAAAAAGCGCAATTTATCTATGACGATCTTAGAATGAAGACTTTTCCCGTGGGAGTCAAATTTTTAAAAGATAAAAGGGAATTGCCGACAAAGGCTCGCAGGCCAGCTCTATTCTTAAAGAAGAAAATCACTATCTGCCAGGCCATGACAATGGCTCGGAATTACGGCTGGCAAATGGCCATTACGTCAGAAGATTTAATCTGTGTACTGGCCTCATTGGCCTTCGGCTTTACCACTGCCACAAATGCTCGAAAGGAGATGGCTGATTCATTTTTTGAATCCAACTACAAAAGCAGCATGGAGAAAACCGTCAGCGAAGTGGACCAAATGTGTTTTCTTGATACTGATGAGTATCAGGCCCTTCTAATCAGCCCGCTCCACAAAATCCCCATTGATCCCGACACCATTGTTCTTTATGGCAACCCGGCGCAGATTTCTCGCGTGTTGCAGGCTGCTACCTTTGATACTGAAGAAAAAATTCACGGCCTGTTCGGGGGTAAGGTGGAATGCCCCGAATACCTCATTAGGCCCCTGAAAACAGGAGATCCCAGAATCATTGTTCCGGGGCCAGGAGATCGAATTTTTTCCATGACCGCCGATGATGAGATGATTTTTGCTATGCCTATTTCCTTTTTAGACAGGTTTATTCTGGGGCTAAAAGAGTCCGGTAAAAAGGCTGGCGCGCGCTATCCCATAACATATTATCAGAATTTTCAACCTGAATTTCCACCCCATTACCTGGCGTTGGGCAAGAAGTATGGCATATAATTTCTCACAATAGCCAAGTCTTTTTTGTAAGACTAAATCTGATTAAAATCATCGTGTTAGGCTTTTCTTTGACTTTACAGGACATAATCCGTATTTTGGAACCGGAAACAATATGAAGAAAGATGGAATTAGCAGGGGGAAAGATATGAAAAGAAGTGTTTTGCTCACTGTAAATGGTGAAAGGCATGAGGTGTTTATCGGGCCCAATCTTACACTCCTTGAGCTCCTGAGAGAGGAACTAAACCTAAAAGGAGCAAAAGAGGCCTGCGGGATAGGGGCGTGTGGTGCCTGTACAGTGCTCATGGATGGGAAACCGGTAAACGCTTGCATAGTCCTCGCTCTGGAGGCAGAGGGTAAAGAAATAGAGACAATAGAAGGTCTTGCAAAAGGTAACGACCTTCATCCCCTCCAGAGGTCTTTTATAGACCATTACTCTTTTCAGTGCGGATTCTGCACCCCCGGAACCATTATGACGGCAAAGGCGTTCCTTCACAGAAACCCTAATCCGTCAAGAGATGAGGTAAAAAATGGTATTGCCGGGAATATATGCAGGTGCACAGGGTACGAAAATATCGTGGATGGCATATTGAACGCTGCCAAGGAAATGTAAATAAAAGAGAGGTAGCAGGCGATGAGTGAGTTCAGATATGTAACAAAGGGCATAAACAGGACCGATGGAGAGCTGATTGTAACCGGAAGAGCGAGATATACCGCTGATATAGCACTTCCAGGGATGCTCGTCGCCAAGATATTAAGGAGCCCCTATCCCCATGCAAGGATAAAGGGGATAAACACTGATAAGGCAAAAGGACTTGAGGGGGTAAAGGCGGTAATAACCGGAGCAGACATAGGCTACAGGAGGTTCTCCTTTATAGATACACCCGCCTTTCCCGCCGACCAGACTCCCCTTGCTGTAGATAAAGTGAGATTCGCGGGAGAGGAGGTTGCCGCTGTTGCAGCCATAAATCAGGTGATTGCAGCAAAGGCCCTGGACCTTATTGAGGTGGAATACGAGGAATTACCATCTGTCTTTGATCCTGAGGAGGCAATGAAGGAGGGAGCTCCTGCCGTCCATGAGATCATAGAACCGAACACAACAACTGCATGGGAGGACTTCGGGGTCCCCCCCTCAAAAGCCAGGCCTTATAAGACTGTGAATAATATTTCAAATAAGGCCTTAATAGAATATGGGGACATTGAGAAGGGATTTGAAGAGGCTGACCACATGAGAGAGGACAGGTTTGAGATACCTTCCACCTCCCACATGGCAATGGAACCCCATGTGGCGGTGGCGAACTACCTGCCCACCGGAAAACTGGATGTCTGGCTCACCCACATGGGCTATGAGCATAAGAGGTTCTGGCTGGCAAAGCTCCTGGATATACCCATAAGCAGGGTCAGGGTCCATAAGACATATGTGGGAGGCGCCTTCGGGGGCAAGATAAGCATATTCCCATTTGAATTTATCGCTGCATATCTCTCAATGATTACGCTAAGGCCCGTAAAGATTACCCTGCCCAGAGAAGAAGTATTCGCCGGCTGTCCGCCTTCAAGGAGGATGATAGTCTATCTCAAGACAGGCGTGAAAAAGGATGGAAGGATCACGGCCCAGCAAGTGAAGGTCATAGATGATGTGGGCGCTTACAGGAGAAGCTCACCAACAGCCCTCTATCTGGCCCATGTCTTTAGAAACCCCATATATAACATCCCCAATTTGAAGCACGAAGGATATGGAGCCTACACCAACAAGCTTTACACCACTGCAAAAAGGGGGCACGGCCTCCCGCAGATGGTCTTTGCCGTTGAAGCCCAGCTTGATATGATATGTGATGAGCTGGGCCTTGATAAGGTTGAGATGCGGCTTAAAAATTTCAGGAAAAAGGGAGACACCCTTCCCAACGGGGATAAGTTGAGGAGTTACGGGCTGCCCGAATGTCTGAAGGAAGCCGCAGAAAAGATAGGATGGAAAGAGAAGTATGGAAAGGAAAAATTCAGAGGATTGGGCATAGGCACCGCGTCCATGTTCTCGGGTGCCCACAATTTTCCGTTTTCAAGTGCGGCCATGATCAGACTCAACCATGACGGGAGAATGATTCTTTTTACGGGACAGACCGAATTCGGGAATGGTGTAGATACAGTGATGGCACAGATTGCGGCCGAGGTGCTCAACTGTCCCCTTGATTATATAGTTGTCAATTCAGGTGATTCAGAGGTGAGCCCCCAGGATGTAGGGAACTGGCTGAGTGGAGGGATATTCGTATCAGGGGAGGCCGTCAGGAGGGCGGCCCTGGATCTCAGGGACCAGATGTTAAAGCATGCGGCCGCCGGGCTTGATATCCCGGTTGAAGACCTGGATATGAAGGATGGCTGGATCATGCCAGTATCAGATGGATCAAAGAAGCTCTCCTTTTCTGATATGTCAAGGTATGGGATTCAAATGGCGGGTGGAGATCCACTCATTGGAAAGGGATACGTCAAGTGTGTCCCGGAGGTCCATTTCTGGAAGGGGAAATATAACAAGACCGCGTCCCTTTCCACTGGAAGGGGCAGATTTACTGAGGCATATGGCCTGACCCTCGCCATTGCCCATGTGGAGGTCAACCCTGAGACCGGAGAGGTTAGCATATTGGAGATTGTCGTTGCGGATGACTGCGGAACTCCCATAAACGTGAAATCCGTTGAGGGGCAGATCATGAGTCAGGCTGTAATGGGCATAGGAGATGTATTCTACGAGGAGGTAAGGATCAATAACGGGATTGTAATGAACCCGAACCTCCTTGATTACAGGGTGCCGACCGCCAATGATATTCC
>JAKLQB010000172.1 GCA_022013615.1 Desulfobacterales bacterium
ATATACAGTGGAAAGGTCTTTTCAAAGATGTCTTTCAAGGAATCTGATGGATATATAGTAACGGTAAGGCCTGGTTCATTTCTGCCGCCCGAGACAATAGAGGAGAAAAATGGCGGGGTGATCAAAAAAGACCTCCCAGGGGATCTACCTGAGATACGTAAGAAATTCATAGAATTTGTGGACAGTGGAGCAGGAGATGTAGACATAACGCAGGCAGACCTGTTGGTATCCATTGGAAGGGGTATAGGAGAAGCAGAGAATGTCGAGGCTATGAAGGAATTGGCAGAGCGTATGGGAGGGGTGCTGGCCTGTTCCCGGCCCGTTGTAGACAAAAACTGGCTGCCCAAGTATTACCAGGTAGGCACATCAGGCAAGTCTGTCAAACCAAAGGTCTATCTTGCCTTCGGTATTAGTGGTGCATTTCAGCATTTGGCAGGAATTACCGGTGCAGGCACAGTGATTGCCATCAACAAAGACAAGAAGGCCCCCATATTCAGGGTTGCTGACTATGGTGTTGTGGATGACCTCTTTAAGGTCGCTGATGCGCTAAAAGAGCAATTAAAATAAGGCTAAAAGATGTATCTGTTTTGAATTTGTGATTGTGATAGATTAAATAATACTGTATTACATAAAAGAGGGTTTGTTTTTATGAATCCTCTTTTTTTCATTTTGAGATTTGGAGCTTTTGATGGTTGATGACACTAACAAGTTGAGAAATATAGGTATCAGTGCCCACATTGATTCAGGCAAGACTACGCTGACGGAAAGAATCCTCTTCTACACCAAACGCATTTTTGCCATTCACGAAGTCAAGGGCAAAGACGGGGTTGGGGCCACCATGGATTCCATGGAACTGGAAAGGGAGAGGGGAATAACTATCGCCTCGGCTGCTACCCATTGTGAATGGAAGGGATACAGAGTCAACATTATCGATACCCCCGGGCATGTGGATTTTACTATTGAAGTGGAACGTGCACTCAGGGTTATGGATAGTGCAATTCTGATACTTTGTGCTGTGGGAGGGGTTCAGTCCCAGTCCATAACCGTGGATCGACAGATGAATCGGTACAAAGTTCCGCGGATCGCATTTATTAACAAATGTGATCGATCCGGGGCTGACCCCTTTAAGGTCGTGGGACAGTTACGACAGAAATTGAACCATAACGCCGTTCTAATGCAGATACCCATCGGCCTGGAAGACAAGTTTTCAGGACTTGTAGATCTGGTTTCAATGAAGGCGCTGTATTTCGAAGGTGTCAATGGGGAAGAGGTTAGAACAGGGGAAATCCCTGCCGAGATCCTTGATCAGGCCCAGGCTCAAAGAGAAGAGCTGCTGGATGCTGCCTCCATGTTTTCAGATGAACTGATGGAGGCTATCCTCGAAGACAGGGTAAGTGAAGATTTGATTTGTCAAGCAGTGAGAGAGGGCACGCTTTCCAGAAAGCTGACCCCTGTTTTTATGGGATCGGCATACAAAAATGTAGGTGTTCAGCTTGTACTGGATGGTGTAAACCAATACCTCCCCGCACCTGACGAGGTGGAAAATGTGGCCCTTGATCTGGGCCAGGATGAAAAAGAAGTATTTCTTAAAACTGATCCGGAGATGCCGGTAGTCGCATTGGCCTTTAAACTTGAAGTTACCCCATACGGACAGTTGACGTATCTCAGGATATATCAAGGTTCAGTTGGCAAGGGTGACAATCTTATCATCACAAGGACACGAAAAAAGCTCAAAGTGGGAAGGCTGGTTCGGATGCATGCAGGTCAAATGGAGGATCTGACCAGGGCCTACGCAGGAGATATTGTCGCACTTTTCGGCGTGGATTGTAATTCAGGCGATACCTTTACGGATGAGGGCTTGAATTACAGCATGTCGTCAATGTTTGTGCCTGAACCAGTTATTTCGCTGGCCATTAACCCAAAGGATCATAAAGCTCAAAACAATATGTCCAGGGCATTGAACCGGTTTGTAAAAGAAGATCCCACCTTCAAATCCCATGTGGATCAGGAGTCTGGAGAAACAATCATTTCCGGTATGGGGGAGCTGCATCTCGATGTGTATGTGGAGCGGATGAGACGGGAATTTAGCGCTGAGGTGGAGACTGGAAATCCTCAGGTGGCATATCGGGAGGCCATTACCCGGAGAATATCCTTTGATTATATCCATAAAAAGCAAACAGGTGGCTCTGGTCAATATGGGCGGGTTGCAGGATTCATGGAACCTTCAGATGAGGGGGTCTATGAATTTGTCAACCAGGTTAAAGGGGGTGTCATCCCAACAGAATTCCTGCCTGCTGTTGACAAGGGGTTCCAGTCCTGTCTCACAAAGGGGCAAGCTCTGGGCTTTCCGGTTCTTGGGATGAGGGTAACTGTGAACGATGGTCAGTCTCACAGCGTGGACTCATCGGAGATGGCCTTTAGGCAGGCGGCCATCGGGGCCTTCAGGCAAGCCTATATGAAAGCCAAACCGGTTATTCTTGAGCCCATTATGAAAGTATCGGTCGAGTCACCTTCTGAGTATCAGGGAAGTGTGCTGTCTTCCATTAATCAGCGAAGGGGACTTATTACAAGTTCTACGGAAGACGGTATATTTACCATCGTCGAAGCCGAAGTGCCGTTGGCGGAGATGTTTGGGTATGCCACTGTGCTGAGATCCCTTACCCAGGGGAAGGCAGAATTCACCATGGAGTTTTCAAGGTATGCAAAGGTCCCTGAATCCATAGCAAAAGAGTTAAAATCAAGCGCTGAGAAACAACCAAAAGGAGGAAAGAAATCATGAAGGATTTTATTTCAGTAAGCCCTCTGAAGGTCCTGGAGAAGTCTTCACGAAAAGGCTTAGGCCCTGGAAACCTCGGTGTCCTCATCGCACGGGCCGGGGTGGGCAAGACTGCCTGTCTGATCCATATTGCTTTTGACAGGATTTTTCGTCAGGAGAAACTGGTTCACATTTCCCTGGAAGAGGGTCCTGAAAAGGTCACATCTTATTACAACGTCATATATTATGATCTTGTCAAGGCCCTAAATATTGCTGATGAATCTGAGATCCGGTTACTTATTGACAGGAACAGAATGATTCTTGCCTACTTAAAAAAGAGCTTTGAGACAGAACGTCTCCGCATCAGTCTCAAGAACCTGGCAGAAAATCTCGAGTTCAGACCTGATACGCTTATTGTGGATGGCCTTGATTTTGAAAGGGCGGAAAGGACTTTGTTCGAAGGCTTTAAGGATATTGCAAAGGAATTTGACGCAGAGATATGGTTTTCGGCCCTTTCCCACAGGCATATTACTGACGTCAATGAAAGAGGCATACCTCATCCGTGCCAACAGCTCGATGACCTCTTCAGCATCATTATGGAGTTGCAGCCCGGACCATCAGGTGTCTTCCTGAATCTTTTAAAAGACCACGATAACCCTGCAATCGTTGATAACGGCGTCCGTCTTGATCCCAATACCTTCCTGGCTTTGAGTTAGGAGGGGCAGGGAGGAACCAGGCAGACCCGACCTCCCTATATTGCACGTTTTTCTATTTGCCAGAGGTGAATTGTGCTGTTTTGATGGCAGGTTCAAGCCTCAGTCCCCCACCGCCCACCTTGGTTTGCGACTCTTGTAAAATCTTTCCGCCATCGGGTGACCTCCTGAAAAGATATCCCCATGGTCAAGGCAAGGCGCATCAATTACATTCCTTGTTCAATGGCTATCAATTGTGGATTGTTTTGACTTTAACACATGGGAAGACTATAAAATAGATAATTCATAAAAAGGAGGCGGGGATGAAAATTATTGGCGAGCTCATTAATGCCAGTCGAAAAATGATTGCCACGGCAATAGAAAACCAGGACAGGGAAGCTATTCAGAAAGTAGCTTCGGATCAGTTTGAAAACGGTGCGGATTTTATTGACGTAAATGCCGGCATCTTTGTTGACAAGGAAGCCGACCATCTGAAGTGGCTGGTTAGCAGCGTGCAGGAGGCTGTGGATGCTCCCTGCTGCATCGATAGCCCGGATCCAAAGGCCATTGAGGCTGCCCTGTTTGTCCACAAAGGCACGGCCATGATAAACTCCATCTCGCTCGAAAAGGACCGCTGTGATGCCATTCTTCCAATTGTTGCGGGTACCAACCTTAAGGTGGTTGCCTTGTGTATGAGCGATGAGGGCATGCCAAAGACGGTTGATGACAGGATGAAGATTGCTGACGGGCTTGTGAACAAATTACTTCAGAAGAACGTTTTGATCGATAACATTTATGTGGACCCGTTGGTGCAACCGATCGCAACAAAGGACGATTTCGGAATCGAGTTTTTAAATGCAGTTGAAAAAATCATGACAATGTTTGAGGGGATCCATACCATCTGTGGTCTGTCCAACATCTCCTATGGGCTGCCCGAAAGAAAATTCCTGAACCAAATATTCATGATTATGGCCATAACCAAAGGCCTTGACACAGTTATTGTAAATCCCCTGGACAAACGGATGATGGCCAACATCGTTGCCGCAGAAATGCTTGCAGGTAAAGACAGTTTCTGCGGGAATTACCTGAAGGCCTTTCGGGCCAAGAAGTTTGAGTTTTAGTTAGTGTCCGTCCAGAAATGAGATAGTTTTCGCAAGATCAAGGAAGATGTCCCGATATCATCGGGATTAACCACAGGAATACATTGAGTATTTCGAGTCCCGCCGGTGGCGGGACGAATCTGACGCAAAGATTGCGGAAAATAGCCATTTGTGGAGGGGCACAAGTTAGGCCTGTTTAAAGATAACTCTGAGATTTTTTCCTTGACATTGCACTTTTTTTGTCTTTATTAAATA
>JAKLQB010000173.1 GCA_022013615.1 Desulfobacterales bacterium
GGGGATGATTTTGAGCAGCTTGCCAGGCATTTTACGCTGATCGATCCCGGATGCATCATCTTCGGTTGCACGGCCGGAAGCTTTCTAAGGGGCCCTGGGACCGACCAGGAGATTATTCAGCGTCTAGAGCAAGCAGGCGGGACACGTGCCACAACCGCTTCAACGGGAATCGTCGAAGCAGCGGCAGCCTTGCAGTTAAAGAAGGTGTCCGTTGTCACGCCCTACCTCGAGGAGCTCAATGAGAAGCTTAAGGTGTTCTTGGAAGGAAACGGTATCCGGGTTTTATCCATCAAAGGCTTTCAACGGGAGGGTGGATTTCAGGATATAACGCCACAAGAGGTCTACCGGATGACCGTGGATAGTGCCTCTGAGAATTCTGACGGTGTTATCATAAGCTGTACCAATTTGCGCGTTCTTGATGTGCTGCCCTTTCTTGAGCTGGACCTTGGCAAGCCCGTCATCAGTGCCAACCAAGCCAGCATGTGGCATGCCCTAAAGCTGATGGGTATTAGAGATACCTCGAATGTAAAGGGACGGCTTTTTCAGCTTTTGTAGCTCTGGATTGCAAAACGTATCGACCGCCATTTCTTCCTATGAGGGGCGCATTAGACGGAAGCCAATAAGACAAGTTGGTGCATGTGGGTGATTTATGCTGTCGCATATCAAAATTATTGATCTCTCAGAACTCGTAGCAGGTCCTTACGCCTCCATGCTGCTGGGTGATCTTGGTGCGGAGGTCATCAAGGTGGAAAGGGTGGGGCAGGGGGAAGCGAACAGGGCATTAGGGCAGGAGTTCTTCAATGGTGTCAATCGCAACAAGAAGAGTCTGTGCCTAGACTTGAAATCCAAACAGGGTCAAGAGATCTTTCACAGGCTGAGCGCCACATCCGACATCATTCTGGAGGGATTCAGACCAGGGGTTGTGAAGCGACTAGGGGTGGACTACGAAACGATAAAGAGTATGAACTCCCGGATCATATACTGCTCTATTTCCGGCTTTGGCCAGGATGGCCCATACCGGGAGCGACCGGGCCACGACATCAATTATATGGGTGTCGCCGGGGCCCTTAGCATAAACGGATGGTTAGAGCCTCCTCCCACTCTTGCGATTTCGGATGTGGCTTCAAGCCTTTTCGCTGTCACGTCAATCCTCGCGGCATTGATGGAACGGGAAAGAACAGGGGAGGGGCAGTATATAGACATTTCCATGACCGATGTTCTGGTGTCTCTGGTTGGCGCTTTTTGTGGCGAATATTACACAAACCACCCCAAGATGGAATTCAACTTCACCCTGGGAGGTTCGTACGGCGTGTTCAAGAC
>JAKLQB010000174.1 GCA_022013615.1 Desulfobacterales bacterium
AGTTCCATCAAATATGCTTTCTTTGATTTGGTTAGCTACTTCTTGAGAGAATTTTTCGGTCCTGAGTGGCTTGAATGGGGGCATGATCAATCCTGATTGGGTAATCGGTTAATTAGTTAACAAGTTAACCAATTGCATGTTTATATCTTGTTGTCAACCTTTTTTTTGAAATTCCCGTTCATCTTTGACAGCAGTCCGTTTCGGAGACAATAAAAATCAGGTAATTCAACGATATTACAAGATAATTATTACAGGGAACATAATGTTTTTCACATCATCGCTACATCCTGCCCCGGTAAAAGGTTATTAAAGTTTTGGACTGCCGTTCAGATCATGAGAAGCTAAATGACCTTGCTCACAAAATAGGTCAGGGCGAATGCTGGTGGGATAATTTATAGGGAGATTGGGTCCTCATAGAAAGGAATGAAGGAGGACGATTGTTCATCTATTTTCGATCTATATTTTTCTTCAGTGCCTGAATTTCTGTGATTTTTACTTCATGCCCGGCAGCCCTCAAGAAACGCATCATACTATCACGTGGGATTACCAGGGTGCTGGTGTTGATCAAAGGATGAAATTGAAATGCTTCTGAT
The DNA here is from genome assembly GCA_022013615.1 of Desulfobacterales bacterium. Next base: position 594 of record JAKLQB010000174.1, read on the forward strand.
GTCCATAATGATTCATCGATGACCACCTCAACCGCATTATCACTGTCATTAACGATCGCCAGAAGGGATACCGATCCAGGCTCGATCCCCAGGTGCTTTTTCAACCGATCCGGAGAGCCGAAACTCACACGGCCGCTTTCCAGAATTTTGGGCAGTGCTTTCAGATCAACCCGTTTATCATCCGGCGCAACAACCAGGAAATGACGAAGCCCCTTCTTCTCACGGAGAAAAAGGTTTTTTATCCTTGCGCCGGGCAGGTTGGGCGCCAACCGATGAACGTCTTCGACAGTGTATACCGGCGGATGATCAAAGCGTTCATATTCGATGTGATGATCGGCCAAAAATTGATAGATGTCCATGATTCCTGTGGTCTCCTCAATAAAAACCAAATAGTTGATGCATCTGCTGTAAATCTGGCATCACCGCGTCGATTCAATATTTATGATATCGAACAGTCAGTCAATATTCAAAATAAATTTCTGATTCGGCTAAGTCAAATGTAAAGAGGAAGAAAGAGATCTATTTGTGAGCAGGAGGGAAACCTTTACGCCATATACCGAGGAATTGAGAAATATGGGATACTGGATGGCAAAAAAATCTGGAATTGACATAGGAGAAGATCTCTGTCAGCCCGATACGGCCTCGGCGATCCTGCATATCAGTTCAAAGGCCTCATCCATTAATAATGATTCCCCACTTGCGGTTGATTGTTCCTTTGGCGGATCGGCCTGGAATCCAGGGTATCAGGGAACTCGAAGTGCTGAGTTGACGCTGGAGTCGATTCATCATTCTCGGATTCCAGACCAAAGTATCTAATAAATACCCGATTCGCCTGGTTGTCGCCATATTTCCATATTTGGCCGTAGCCTCGATTAATTCTGACGCAAGCTTGGGCTCATTTTTGATCTCCCCTTTGATCCAGTCATATCCCCGGGGCAGACTATTAAAGCGGGACCAGTCGTAAACAGCATCCATGAGGGTCCTGGCCTTGGAAGAGTAGATCATTTCCATATCCTCTCGCGTGCGTACGGCATTGACGGCTCCCAGGCGTTCGTCAGCGACTTTGATGAATTGAAACGCCAGACTTCCTATCGAACGTTTTCCGGAAATACGGTTATTGTAGAGATAGGTCACACTTGGAATTTGGTCATCAAGCCCGTAGAAATTAAAGGCCGTCGGCCCGCAGATCTGATATTTGCCTTTCTCCTCCTCCATGAGCTTCTGAAGAATCAGGGCCGCCCCTGGACTGTATTTGCCTCCGGCCGGTATGCGAGAGGGAACGAGATACATCCCCCGTTTAAGTCTCAAAACCCATCCGGAATCTGACAGGCGACGGAACAGATCGCGTTCCTGCGATCCCGTTATATTTAATATGGGGGCTATTTCTCCAGTACGGACAATTTTCAGCTTCTTAAGTTGGACATAGGCGAAAAACCGCGATGAGAGACTCCCCAGCTCTGGTCCCTTCGATTTCATATTATTTCTCGTAAATGGGTTAATAACCCATTATCAAGAAATATCATAAATGTCAATTTGTTTGATTATCATGCCAATAATAAAATTTTCTGCATGCGAAATTTTAGGTCTATAGCAGATCTGATATATGAACCGATTTGTGGTGGGCTTGACTATTTTGGGCTATACGATACAAACTTGAAGCCAAAGTTTTTTTAGGAATTCAGATGAGGAATCCAAGGTCTATTTAAATATTGGCCTTCAATGGGGGATTGAACAATGAATGAAGGGATAAGCCGAATTAGGCGGAGTGAATTGTATGAACAGGTTTGGTCTATTTCCATGGTCAGACTTTCCGAGCAGTATGGCCTGTCCGATGTGGGGTTAGCCAAAATCTGCAAGAAACATAATATACCTCGCCCTCCCAGAGGATACTGGGCCAGAAAGGTGGCCGGTTACAGAGTGAAAAGGCTACCCCTGCCACCTGGAGAAGATGTGACAATGGAAATAACCCCAAACCCTCATAGCCGGAATGTTTACAAACGAAGAAACTCTGTATCGAGGATTTCGATATCTCAAAATACAGAGCAAGAGCCTATTGTCGTTCCTGACAGGTTGTCCAGCCCTCATCCCCTGACCAAACAATCCTCCGAAACTTTAAATGGCCGTTCATCAAACGAGGTCGGGATTGTAAATCCGCCTAAGAAGGGATGCCTTGATATCACAGTATCAAAAGGGGCCCTGAGGCGTGCGCTCCGCATTATGGACACGATCATTAAGGTCCTTGAGAAGAAAGGGTATGGCGTGTATCTTTCTGAAGGGCGCACCAAGACGAAAATTCAAGAGGTCCCTATTAGTTTCGGGATCAGCGAGAAGCTGGCAACTAAGAAAAAAAGACCTGAAGAACATGACTTGGATGGGCGTTATCGGTTCGGGCACAGCAGGTTTATAGAGGAACGCGTGCCTTCTGGGGATCTCAGTCTCACCATTCATAAGGCTGAAGACTTCTATCTCTACGGCTGTCAAAAGAACTGGAATGATGGGAAAAAATCCAAACTTGAGAACCGTATAAACAGTTTCGTCGATGGCCTTGTAACAGTTGCCGTTGCAAAGATTGAGCGCGACAAGGAAAGAGAGGAGGAAGAACGGCGCAAACGAGTTGGGCTCAGACGAATGTGTCTTGAGGAAGAAGCCAGAGTAACAAATTTAATCTCCGAAGCAGAGAATTCAGACCTCGTTAAGTGGTTAAGAAGTTGAGTGGTTAAGTAGTTGTTCTCGTTTGTTTTTGTACAGTTTGCATGAAAATTGGACACTCGTAGAATTTAGGAATTCAGGAATTTAGGAATTGAAATATGAATCTTTTCTTTATCTTAATCCCTCAATCCCTAAATTCACAATTCCTCAATTTGGCTCCATATAGCCATTATGATGACGATGGTGTCCAAAAATCGGACCTAGTTTTTAGATCAAATAACGAGG
>JAKLQB010000175.1 GCA_022013615.1 Desulfobacterales bacterium
CCGGCGGCATATTTTATGTGCTCTACGGCCAGACAGAGACATCCTGTCTGGCGACCTTTGGTCCTTATAATGATCGGCCAGGTTCAGCCGGCAGAACTCTGCCTCTGGCTGAGGTAAGGCTTGTGGATGATTACGACCGGCCCGTGCCTGTGGGCCAGGTGGGCGAGATTACCATGAAGGGACCTATGGTTTTTAAGGGTTACTGGAATCTTCCCGAGGACAATGTGTATACCTTCAGGGGGGGTTGGCACCATACCGGCGATCTGGGTCGTTTCGATGAGGATGGATTTCTATTCTATGCGGGCCGGAAAGCTGAGAAGGAGCTTATAAAGCCGGGTGGTGAAAACGTCTATCCGGCTGAAGTGGAGAAAGTGATACTCCAGCACCCGGCCATCGAGAAGACTGTTGTTTTTGGCGTGCCTGATCCCAAGTGGAAAGAGGGCATCAAGGCCGTGTGTCAATTAAAAGAAGGGCAGAGTCTTGAGCCGCAGGAGCTGATCGATTTTGTTGGAGAACGTATAGCGAGATACAAAAAGCCCCAGTACGTGGAATTCATCACTAAAATTCCTGTTCTTGAGGACGGCTCGATTGACAGGTCTAAGATCAAAGATTTGTATGGGGGAGAATAGTAGCCTTTTGTATAAATCAAAGTTATAAAAAAGCCCTACTCAAAAAGTAGGGCTTTTTTTGCAAAGGGGTATTAGGGGAGATTTTTGAGACACCGTTTAGTTTCCTCATACCCTGCAACAATGGCTTCCTGTGCCCGATTGAATTCAAGAAACCTGATATGACCTAGGTCTGGTTGAATCAGCAGGTCGGGAGGATCTGTTTTCAGTCTTGCAGTGGTAATCTGGGCCTCCATTATATTGATCGAGTTTATTATTATCTCAAAAATGTTTGGCACAGGATCTCTGGACATCCATTGCCGCATGTGCGTTAACGCTGGGATATCAAGCGTATCGAACCTTTTGTGCAGGGCATCCAGTATCCCGCTCCATTTGGTGGAGTCGTACGCAGTTTCTGTACCCTGGGTAAATACACCGCGATTGGGGATGGGGGTTTTTCTTGTTCTCCTCTTCGCAATAATACCGTGGTTGAGATTAACTGCTATAACGAAATCGGCACCCATCTTCCTTACAACACTCACGGGAACGGGATTGACCAATCCTCCATCGACCAAAATCTCACTGTTTCTTTTTACGGGAGTGAATATTCCAGGTATAGATATACTGGCCCTTACGGCCTCAATGATGTCCCCATCTTTAATAACCACCTCGTTTCCGGTGGCAAGATCGGTCGATACGGCGCAAAAGGGGAGGTGGAGATCTTCAATATTTTTTTCGCCTACATTGCTTCGGATAAATTCAGCAATTTTATTACCGTCGATCAATCCGGACTTGGGGAAGACGACGTCAAGTAAAAAAGTGATTTTTTTCCAGTCTAACTGGAGGACAACGTCCTTGAGGGAGTCGATCCTGCCGGAAGCATAGACAGCCCCTACCACCGCACCGGCACTGGTTCCGGCAACATAATCAAAACGTATGCCAGCCTCATTCAGAGCCTTAATCACCCCAATATGTGCCCACCCGCGGGCAGAACCGCTGCCAAGGGCTAAACCTATTTTTTTTCTCAATCCTTAATCCCTATATTAATGGCTTAAACAACCAGCATAGCTTGTGGTCCGAGCGGTGCTATGCAGTTATGAGAGCGATTTGTCACCGCTCGCTTTGCTTGAGACGCTGAGATCGCAAAGAGGAATCTTTTTTCCATTGCCGTTGAGAGGATGGCAATGGAAAAGCGTTCAGTCCCGCTGGCGGGACGAAAAAACAGTATGCCTATGCTGCCAATTGCACAACGGCACGTGGGAGACCTTGTACCCCGGAGGCTATTTGTTTTTGCTTTCCGCCCTCTCAGCGGAAAGCAAAAAATTGTACCTTTGCGCCCTCTGCGTCTTTGCGGTGAAAAAAAGTACGGTTAAAGCCTCAAACCCTTTCAAGGTTAGATTCAAGCCGTCTGTTTTACGGGTTATGGTTGATGCAAAACCCCTAAATTTCCAAATCTATTGTTCTGTTGTTTCCTTTTTTTCGAGACGCTTCAGTCTCTTTTCAATCTTGCTGATGTCTTCTTTTGTGGCTAAATTCATTTTCCCCAGAACCTTCTCCACTATGCCTTCCATCTTTGTCTCCAGGTCTTTTTTAGCTTTTTCGGACTTTTTCACCAGCTCATCGACCAGTTCTCTACCTTCCTTCTCAGTCATCTCTCCTTTTTCCGTTAACTCCTTGGCCATTTCCTCGAACTTATCTCTGGTCATGGCAGCCAGTCCTACCCCTGTCAGCATAGTCTTCTTGATAATATCAAACATGATTTTGATCCTTTCCAAAAATATTGTTAAATTACCTTGACCGGATAAGCAGCAAAGGCCGGTCTGCACGATTTAAAATGCCCGCAGCCACACTCCCATAGAACACCCGGGACAAACCGCTCCGACCGTGACTGGCGATAGCAATAAGGTCCACATTTTCGATTTCAGCAGCAGCTATGATCGTGTCTACGATAGGTCCATTAACAACACGCACCCTGGACTCAATACCTTTTTCGCGGAACTCCCCTTTTATGCCAGCGAGATAGACTTCTGCCTGCTTCTTTTTTTTCTCCATTTCATCCTCATACTGCGCATAAAAAGCAGTTTCAGATCCTACTATAAAAGTATTCGGCTCGATCACTTGAAGGAAAACCACTTTTGCGTCAAAGCGCCGTGCCATTTCTTCCACATGCTTTAATATCGACTCCGCTCTTTTTGAACCGTCTAAAGGAGCTAATATTGATTGATACATAGCACGATCCTCCTTCCTGTCAGGGATGCGACGACTCAGGCCGTCTGGTTATGTTTCATTCGCTTATTTCAAATATCATTGGAAGTAAGGAGGCTGACTCCCCAATATCCACAACCTGGAAAATAAATGGAATCTGATGAAGAGCTTAACCCAAGTCACTGTTCGATTTCAAGCTTAAGTGGTACCTGGCCAGGGAAACGTAAATGTCAGATTGAATCCGGTCAAGAAAATCCCCCTAAATCCCCCTTTAATAAAGGGGGACTTGATGTTTACCCCTTTAATAAGGGGGAACTTAATATTTCCCCCCTTTGAAAAGGGGGGTTAGGGGGGATTTTGAAACTAAAGGTATTTCATATTAAAATCATTATATTAAATGCAACTTTGACTTAGTCCTGGGATGACCCCATTTCGTATTGACACGGTTTCATTTTATACTATCATAATACCACCTGATTGAGCGATGCTCAATCAGGTGGTATTGGGTATTTGCAATCAGGTATTGGTTTTATTGTATTTCACATCATATTTTGTATTTCTTTGATTAAGAGATATAAAAAATGAAAAATATTCCTCTAAACCAGTACCCAGTCCCGGATACCAAGTACCACCTCAATTGAGTTTGACTCAATTGAGGTATAAACCAGCCAGCATC
>JAKLQB010000176.1 GCA_022013615.1 Desulfobacterales bacterium
CCAGTGCATTGAAATCCCACACAAGAATGATCTTGACCTCGGTAGACATCTGGTCTTTGAGTTTATCGAGGAATACCTCCCGGACGATTATGAACGTGTCCGGCAAATGTTCCGTCGCAGCGGGGCGTACTCCCGCTACAAAGCTCTACTGGAGCAGCGAGGCCTGCTGAAAAAATGGGACGACACCGAGAACAGTCGGGAAGAGCGAGCACTCCGCAAATGGTGTGAAGAGAACGAGATAGAATTGGACGGTTAACAATCGTGTGGTGTGGACCTTCGTACTTGGGAAGCGGATCATCGACTAATAAACAGGAACCACGGATTGCACGGATGGCACAGACAAGAAGTCTTTTTATCCGTGATATCCGTGATATCCGTGGTCAAAAAACATGAATCGAAATAAGCTGAAAGCATACGCCCCCAGGGCACGAAGTGACTTCATCAAAACGGTGACGGATAGTGCGGCCTTTTATGGGCTGACGAAAGAGAAAATCGAGCCTGCCACAAAACACGGGGACGTGGCCATTATCGGGGGGAAGCCGTTTCCGAGGCACGTGGCGAAAAAGCGGAAGCGGTTGGAGGAACGGATCAGGCGGGAGGGCTTTGAGCAGGTCATGGAGGCTATGGCCTATACGTGGTTCAACCGGTTTGTGGCGATACGATATATGGAACTTCATGGGTATCTGGAGCATGGGTACAGGGTTCTTTCAACCACGAATCATACGAATGACACGGATGCCAAAAACAGGAAAGCAGGGTCACCTGAGATACCTGACATCCTGAGATACGCCGAACACGTGGATCTGCCAGAGCTGAACCACAACAAGGTTGTTGAACTGAAGTTAGCCGGAAACAGGGATGAGGAGCTTTACCGGATGCTCCTGATTGCCCAGTGCAATGCCCTCCACAAGGCCATGCCTTTTCTGTTTGGGTGGATTGGAGATGCGGCGGAGCTGCTTCTGCCCGAGAACCTGCTCCACTCTGACTCTTTGATTCGCAAGATGGTGAACGAGATTCCTGAGGAGGAATGGCAAGAGGTCGAAATCATTGGCTGGTTGTATCAGTTTTACATTTCAGAGAAAAAGGATCAGGTCATTGGTAAGGTGGTCAAGAGCGAGGATATCCCGGCCGCCACGCAGCTTTTTACGCCTAACTGGATCGTGAAGTATATGGTCCAGAATACCTTAGGCAGACAGTGGATGGCTACCTACCCAAACTCGCCGCTCAAACAGCAGATGGAGTATTACATCGAACCTGCCGAGCAGATGCCAGAAGTTCAGGAACAGCTCAAGTCTATCACCCCGGAAAGTCTGAACCCTGAAGAACTGACCCTGCTCGATCCGGCATGCGGGTCAGGCCATATATTGGTGGAGGCCTATGATCTGTTCAAGGCGATTTACCAGGAGAGGGGTTACAGGGCCAAGGATATTCCCAGGCTGATTCTGGAGAAGAACCTGTACGGGCTGGAAATCGATGATCGGGCGGCCCAATTAGCGGCTTTTGCCCTTATGATGAAGGCGCGAGCCGATGATCGACGCATTTTCGATAATGGCACAAAGCCCCACGTGCTGGCCATTCAAGAGAGCAAAGGAATGGATGCGGAGAAGATCACCGAGGCACTGAACGCGCCCATCGTGAAAGGAGAGATTTCCCAAGATGGTGTCACACAATTGATTCAACTCTTTGAGCATGGCAAAACATTCGGTTCACTGATTCGTGTATCGGAGGAACTGGCCGAGAAGCTGTCTGGGATTAGGGAGCGGGTGGAAAATATGCTGACCCATGGTGATATGTTTGGAAAGGCTGCGGCAAGGGCGGTCGCACCGATCGTTGACCAGGCACGGATTTTGGCCGGGAACTACGACGCCAGTGTCACAAATCCACCTTACATGGGAAGCGGGGGGATGAACCCGCAGTTGAAGCTCTTTGCAAAGGATCGGTTCCCTGATAGCAAGGCAGACCTTTTTGCCATGTTTATCGAGCGCAATCTCGATTTTGTGGGCAAACAGAGCGTGATCGGAATGATTACCATGCAGAGCTGGATGTTTCTCTCTTCCTTTGAAAAGCTCCGAGCGAAGCTGCTTGATCACCATACTGTTTTGTCCATGGCGCATCTTGGGCCACGAGCCTTTGACAGCATCGGAGGTGAAGTCGTTTCTACAACCTCTTTTATTATCAGAAACAGCCATCATCCCGAATACAAGGGGACGTATGTTCGGCTTGTCGATGGTACCTCTGAAGGCAAGAAAGATAATAGTTTACGCGAGGCGATTAAGGACCCCAACTGCGGCTGGTTTTACCGCGCCTCCGCGGCCGACTTCAAGAAAATCCCCGGTAGCCCGACTGTGTACTGGGCTTCAAACCAAGCCCTAAGATTATTCCAGAAAAGGAAATCATTATCGGAAAAAATTGAAACGAGAGAAGGCCTCACTACTGGAAGCAATGACTTGTTTCTACGCCTTTGGCACGAAGTCCCTGTTATGCATATAGGTTTTGATACTAAATATAACGAAGGTGCCCGAAGAAGCGGCAAACGTTGGTTTACCTATGTAAAGGGCGGCGACTTCAGACGATGGTCAGGAAATTTTGAATACATCGTTAATTGGTTTAATGATGGAGAAGAACTCCTTATTTTTAAGGATCCTGCCAGTGGAAGAGTGAGATCACACAACTACAACGGAGATTATGCTTTCAGAACTGGGTTTACATGGTCGGGTATATCAAGCGGCGCTTTTGCTGTGCGCCATGTTCCAAATGGATTTATGTTTGACGCGAAGGGGCCAATGGGTTTTTCAATAGCGGTGGAGGAACAAGTGATTCACGAAGGATTCTTGAATAGCGTGGTCACAAAGCATTTTATTAAAATGCTGGCACCCACTCTTGATTTTAAATTGGGGCACATACTGAACCTACCGCTGACAAACTCTTTGCCCAAAGAAGTGAAGACAACAAGCAAGAGAGCTGTAGAACTCTCATTCACGGATTGGAATGACAGGGAAGCCTCCTGGGATTTCTCCAATCTCCCGCTTTTAAAGCCTAACTATCGTCAGTCCAAGTTGAAATCCGCCTACACCACCCTTCGAACTCACTGGCGAAACATGACCCTTGAAATGCAGCGGCTGGAGGAAGAGAACAACCGCATCTTCATCGAAGCCTACGGCCTGCAGGATGAACTGACGCCGGATGTACCTCTTTCCGAAATCACCCTGACCTGTAACCCCCACTATCGCTACGGCGGCGACAAAAGCGACGAAGAGCTGGAAGCGCTGCTCCTGGCCGACACCATCAAAGAACTCATCTCCTACGCCATCGGCTGTATGATGGGCCGCTACAGCCTCGACCAGCCCGGCCTCATCTACGCCCACAGCGGAAACGACCATTTTTGGGAAATCTACCACCAGAAACACAACAAACCCGTCCCACCCCAAAACAAAAATCATTCGTGTGATTCGTGGTCAACCTTTCCCCCGGACCAGGACGGCATTATCCCCATTACCGACATCGACTGGTTCCAAGACGATGCCATCAACCGTTTCATAGAATTCAGCTCCGTGGCCTGGCCCAAGGAACACC
>JAKLQB010000013.1 GCA_022013615.1 Desulfobacterales bacterium
CGGAATCCAGGTGTATATCATTTGGCACAAAGTCCTCATCTTTGACAGTTTGCTCGATAACAGGGTGTCGGCCATCTACAATGTCTATGTCAGCACTCTCATTTATTTCCGGACAGGTATAATTGTTCATTTCGGCAGTCTCGGCCAACCCTGCTATTACATCAATTTCCGCAATAAACTCAGCCGTTTCTTTGATACGCTGGTTCTCAAGCGCCACCTTTTTGCGTATCCGGTCAAAAATCTCGAATTCTAACACGACCCGCTTCTCTTCTGCGCCCAGCACCTGCTCTTCCATGGTCTTTAAGGATTCGGTGATATAGCGCTCACCATTAACAAGCGTCTGTTTTCTGACATAATCAGGAGGTACAAGATGCAAATTGGCCTTGGTTATTTCGATATAATATCCAAAAACCCTGTTAAATCCAACCTTCAGGCGCGATATGCCGGTCCTTTCCTGCTCAGAGGCAGCAAAATCTGCAATCCAACTTTTTCCGTCCCGGCTCAAAGAGATCAATTTGTCCAACTCAACATCATATCCCTCTTTGATAATACCGCCCTCTTTGACCAAGACCGGCGGGTCTTCATGGATTGCCTCATCTATTAAGCGCGCGATATCTTGAAGGGTGTCTAATCTGGTGGCGATTTCTGACAGGAGCGTGCTTGTTGAGTTTCCCAACATTTCCTTGATGAAAGGGAGCCTTAAAATGGAGATTTTGAGGGCCAAAAGGTCTCTGGCGTTGGCCCTACCCAGCGCAATGCGACCGTTTAGGCGCTCCAGATCATAGATCTCCTTGAGCTCCCCTCTAAGCTCCTCCCTCAGCACGGGGTCTTCCTTTAACCAGGCTACACCAGCAAGTCTACCTCTGATTTTTTCAAGATCAACGAGGGGATACACCATCCATTTTTTTAAGAACCGACCTCCCATGGGGGTTAATGTTTTATCCAGAATTTGACATAACGATCCTTTCTCGGATTGCCTCCGCATGGTCTTAAGGAGCTCCAGGTGATCGCAGGTGGACTCATCCAGAAACATAAAATCGCCAAGGCGATAAGTTATGATCTCTTTGATATGCTCAGGATTTTGTTTCTGTGTATCCTGAAGATAGCGAATAAGGGCTCCAGCAGAAATGATTCCCTGTGGCATGTCTTGAAGTCCAAATCCCGATAGAGAACTCACGCCAAACTGTTCTTTCAGGAGGGCTTTCGCCCTCTGTGGATCAAAGGCATCCTTCTTTACTATTTCCACACGGTAATTAGACAGATCCTTTCTGCCGGACAAACGCTCATTTTCAACGATCAGGACTTCAGCCGGATCAATTCTTCCTAATTCATTAATCAGCTCATTCCACGAGCGAACTTCCGTGACTCGAAACTCGCCGGTCGATAAATCCATATGGGCCAACCCGTACATTTCATCCCTGCCAACCTGGCGTTGCCCGCCCTGCAATCCCCTGGCCTGTTCATTGCGGACAGATGAAGCACTGCGCATAGGGCCGCCCGATATTGCTGCCATATAAAGGTTCCTTTTATCTTCAACCTCCTGTTCATCCGTAATAGAACCAGGAGTAACTACCCTTATCACCTCCCTCCTTACAACACCCTTGCTTGATTTTGGGTCTTCGGTCTGCTCACAGATGGCAACCTTCCACCCGCCACTTACGAGCTTCATGAGATAAGATTTACGGGCATGATGGGGTATGCCGCACATGGGGACCTTAGCCCCGTTGAAGGTTCCCCGAGAAGTCAGGGTAATGCCTAGAATTTTTGATGCAGTCCGGGCATCATCAAAAAACATCTCATAGAAGTCACCCATGCGGAAAAACAAAATTGTATCAGGATATTCGCCCTTGATGCCCAGATATTGTCTGAGCATGGGCGTCAACTGGTTCATATTACGCCTCGTCAATACCCTGGGGCAATTGTGGCAGTGTGTTTTTGGGTTGAGCAGCAGGAGTTGATCGCGCTCTCGGTTGGTCTATCAATTGAATGGAGTCCCAGGTTTTGCACTGTGGGCATTGCCACTGAAGCTCACTGGGCATAAAACCGCATTCTGTGCATTGAAACCTCAGGTAGGCCACGTTTAGCTGTTCGATAAGTTCCCTGTAATCAGTGAGGGCGTCTTTTTCCCTGTCGTCAGCAAGGAGTATCTCCCCTCTAAACTTCCTGGCCTCCCAAAAGGAAGGCGCCAATTCCAGAGCAATGCGTATCTGGTCAAGGGCATCATCAATGTCGTTTTCATTGTAGAGATAACGGGCCAGGGCCAGGTGTGTGAAGGCATCGGCATTTGACTGCGCACATTCCTTCAAGAAGTCCCCGATGGGCTTCAGGTCCTTCATCTTTGTATAGGCTCCTTCAAGACGACGATAGGGAAGAAATGAAAATTGGGGTGCTGCCTCTACGGCTTTTTCCCAGGTTGAAATTCCCTTTTTATAGTCCTTTTTTTTGAAATAGAGGTCTCCGAGATGGAGGTAGGCATCAACACATTCTCTCTGGGTTGATACGGCTTTATTGAAAAGGGATTTTGCACTGTTAAGTTCCCCTTTCTCTTGAGCAACCTTTCCCATCTCGACAAGGTGATGGGCAAGAATATGACGATGATCACCCTTGGTTATCCCAGCGAGCTTTTGGCGTGTCCTGTATGCATTGTCCCAATCTTTTAGTTCTTCGTAAATTCTTTCAATGTTTTCGAGAGCCTTTGCATCGGAAGGGGTCTTTTGGGTCACTTTCAAAAAAGTTTTTAGAGCACGGTTTAAAAATCCCGCCTTCCGATAATCCACGCCTAAGTCGAAAAGGGCCCTGAGTTTTATTTGATCGTCAATATTAGGTCTCAAAATGATGTTCTGGCGAATACGTATTGCTCTATCAATATCTCCCTTTGAGCGGTACAAGTTGCCTAACGCCACATAGGTCTCTATTGTATCAGAATTGACTTGAACCGACTTGGTGAATTCCTCGATCGCCTGGTCGTGGTCATTGGAGAGCATGTACTGGACCCCCTTGAAGAAGGCCTTATCTCCCTTACTCGTCATTGATTCATCCTTAATGTCTTTGGCTCGATGTATCCATCTGCCGGCAATCAAGCCAATTCCAAAGGCAATAACGGTCCCCAATAATAACCTTTGGTTGGCCGGATCAAGGGACCATTGCCATATCGTATGCCACATGATTCATCTCCTTCAACTATAACGCTGTAAAACCATACAGGGCTTTTCATTCTTCCTCAGTGGTCTGATCTGAGATTATGTCGCCGGTGGTCACGGGGAGATTTCTAAGAGAATTCAGCTCATTATCCTTATCCTGGGCTTCTTTCATGAGGGATTTGATCTGTTTTTTGAGACCAAACCGTTCTCTAATACCGTAAATCCATGCAGAAAAAAGACCAATAAGAAAAGTAATAATAGCAACAAGAGACAGGGGCATCCCCGACGTTTGGTACTCGAAAAGATAGAAGTTTGATTTAAACGAAACAGGGCTTACCAGGGTTTCATAGTTTTGAACTGCCACAATAAAGGCAAGCATTAGCAACAAAATACCTGATATCCATTTCAGATGATTCATTCGCCACCTCCAGAAAACTGTTTGAATTTCCTAAAATGAGGCAGGAGTTTCCCATAGGTCTCCGCGATGTGCTCGGGAATCACTCTCACCTCCCCCAAAACGCTCATGTAATTTGTATCGCCATTCCAACGGGGCACAATGTGAAAGTGTAAATGCGCCTCCACACCAGCTCCGGCAACAGTACCGAGGTTTAATCCCACGTTAAAACCTTCAGGGCTCATTACCTTCTTTAACACCTCAATGGACCTGCGAACCATAAGCAGCAGGTCAAGCGTTTCCTTCTCTGTAAGGGATTCCAGATCAGGAACATGGCGCACTGGTGCCACCAGGAGGTGTCCATTAATATATGGGAAGCGATTCATTATAACTAAGGTAAGTGATCCTACATATAGGACTAACCGCGCCTGATCATGGCTTCGATTGTCTCCTGGACAGAAAATACATTCTCCCTCTTCCTTGTCGGACAAGATGTATTCCATTCTCCACGGTGCCCAAAGTACCTTCATCGCTTAACCATCCAATGTGATAATTTTGCCACGAATCGTACGATCAAGCTCCAAAACCCCTATGCTGTGTATGCCTGAAGAACTATAACCGGTCGCAGTCCCCGGGTTAAATAAAAGCACGTCATCCCTTAAATGATTTGCTGTGTGGTGCGAATGACCATACACAATAACATCCACGTTCTGAAACTCCGCCCAAATGCGATCCTCAAGGCCCCCAGAAGCCCCCCATCCGTGGATAAGACCTATGCGATAAGGGCCTAATTCTATCACACTTTTAGCTGCAAGCCGTTTCTGAACTTCAGTGGGATCCATGTTTCCATAAACGCCTTTAAAATTTTTTTGGCTCAAGAAATCGACAATCTCGGTTGAAACAACGTCTCCGGCATGCAAAATGAGGTCTTTATCAGACAGATATCTGTCATAGATCTCCCTGAACCATTTAGTCATCCCCCGGAGGTGTGTATCCGAAAGGACTCCAATCTTCATTTGCATACCGTATTTGGCCATAAGTGATCTAAAGTGACTAAAGTGAACTAAAGTGACTAAAGTTCAAGGTAATATTTAACCTTTCCAAAGGCCAACAAAAACAAGCCATCTCCTCTGGGGTTGGTAACTTGACTCAAAACAGGATAGGAGTATATCAATATCATCAAAAAAGACAAGGCATAATCTGGACGACTTTTCAGCAATTCAAATTTTAGCCTTTAGACCCTGCTGATGCAGGGCTGTGGGGACTCTGACCGCGTGAAAACCATAATGATAATTGTTAGAGACTTTTAAAATCATTTGACTATCAGGGTTTTTTTCTGTAATAGAATGCCCGGAACATTTATCTTATGAGGTGAGGAAATGCCAGTCTATGAATTCTATTGCTCTAATTGCAACATGATTTTCAACTTTCTTTCCAAGTCAGTGAATACTGAAAAAAGACCATCGTGTCCAAAATGCCAGAAGACCAGACTGGAAAGGCGCATGTCTGTTTTTGCAACGCCTCAAAAGCGAGATGAAGAAGGTGATATGCCACTCCCCGACCTTGACGAGGGCAAAATGGAAAAGGCAATGAACCTCCTTGCGAGAGAAGCGGAACACATAAATGAGGATGACCCCAGGCAGGCTGCAAACCTGATGCGCAAACTAACAAATATGACTGGCCTTAACTTAGGTCCTGGAATGGAGGAAGCCTTAACCAGAATGGAAGCGGGAGAGGATCCTGAAAAGATCGAAGCGGAAATGGGTGATATCCTTGAAGGGGAAGAGCCATTTGGTATCAAAGAAAAACTGTCAAGGCTCTCCAAAACGCGCCCTCCCAAGGTGGACGACAAGCTTTATGAACTTTGATTATGTATTTGATCTTCATAGTCCGATCAGCTCGATGTCTCCCCAGCTCGCCATTCTGTCCTCGACAATAACTACACCTCCCAGGATTTCTTCCATATCACGTATCCTGTCAATGGCCTTTTCTATATCCCTTTTTCCCTTTATCTGATTCCCGAGGGCAGTCGCAGCCCCATCAGCCATGGCTGCTGAAGGTGAAAGGATGCAAACAACGTCTGCGACACCCATACTCAGGGAATGGCCTACCGTTGCCGACGAGGAGCAGATACCTAAAGGCATTTTTTTTACAGGAATCAACAGGCCGAAGCGTTCGCTCAACGGGGAGGCCCCGGCGAAAATTGCGACAGTCACCGGCCGATTCGCTTTAAGGCAGATATCCCCACCATTCTCGACAATTACCTGAGATGAGAGCCTGAGAAGGCCTGCACACACATACTGAGCAATGGCTCCTGCCACAGATGCCATGGGGCCAACACCTATTTTTTTTGTTGCCTCAATCATCTCTCTCACCAACAGAGGAGCGTAAAGGTCTTCGGGCCACGCCGATAAGGTAGTTGCGAACTCTGGGTGTAAGCTGATATATGTTTCAAGCTGATGTCTGCAATCGAATACCAGATCTGTGGCCTCTTTCTTTAGATTTGTGCCGGCGCTGATCCATAAGTCGGTTTCTTTGACTGCAACATGGAAGGAAATTAGATTCCTGGCCAGCACCCTCTTTCTATATGTACGCATCCTGTATTGTGACACTTTGAACCCTTTCACCGTTCAGAAGATAGTGCCAAGTATAGTTTCCTTTATCTTAGAATCCCTCAATTTGGCACTAATAAATTCAGATAATGCCCAAAAAATTGACTCATTTTAAGAGTAGGCTGCGAGGCCTGTATTACAACATATAGTATAAGTATTTCCTACTGTCCACCATATCTATCTAATCATATAAATTTAGTTAAAATATAAAAATATATTTGACAAATATAATCATATATGCATAATTATTTTTACTTTGGCATAATCCGGTGAAAGCTATTTTTTTGGAGAGGGGTGCGCATGAAAAGATATGCTGTTACTGACAAATTAGCGGATAAAAATTTATACCCCAAGGAAAACTTCCATCAATACTATAGCGTAGAGGTTTGGATAGATGGACTGGATGTTCCCTATCAATTTAAGATCTGGCAAATCACGTCCGGATGTGCCTGGGTCCTTGCCAAAAAAGATTCAAATATTATACCTCTTTTAAAGGTAGGGGACATTTTGGATATCAAATGCTATCCTGTCAACCAACTTTTCCCCCCCGAGTGTCTCGAAACAACGATTCGATATGTTTCAATGACTGATACGGGACGATTCAAAGGCCATTGCTTAATCGCGTTGGAATTTTCAGAAAACCAGGATAGGAAACAACCCCATCAGGCATACGGAGCACGACTCTCTCAAGCGTTTACACAAGACACGGTATAACGGCCACCCCTCCCTGAACTGCCCTCCTTGAAATGAAAAACAAGGTCAAAAATATCCTATAAAGTGTGTAATCTCTTACCAATAAGTGAAATCCATTTTCCCATCAAATGTTATAATTTTGCATGTTTCCCTGTCACACTTTCTGTAATACCAAAGTAACTAATTAAAATTATAAACGATATTTGGAACGAGAGGCCGTGGCAGATGTTTTGCAATATCGTAAAAAAGATATGCCAATAGGACGTGCTCTTCAAGTATTTCATTATCCTCCCCGCTGTTTCAGCGGAAATGTGGCGAGGTTTTAAGTTCAATGGATTCAGTTCCAGACAAGTTACCCTCCTTTGAAAGACGCTCTGGCTATGATCGTCGGCACAGAAAGCTGGGCATATTAAGCAAGTACTGGTTTACGGGGAGACGTGCGGCAGTCAGGAGAGAGGAAGACGAGCAGAGGTCTTATGCAATTGACAGGCACAGCTCTAAGACATTTGCTGTAATTCTGCTCATTGTAATGCTTAGCGTAATAGATGCGATACTTACGCTGCACCTGGTCGATCGTGGGGCAACAGAACTAAACCCGATAATGGACTATTACCTCGGTCATGGCCCGCTTGCGTTTTTCTGGGTGAAATACATGTTGACTTCGGCAGCCCTCATTATCGTATTGACTAACAAGACTGCCTGCCTGTTTAATACCAGATTTCAGGTAAAGGTCCTCTTTGTAGTTTTTTTGGTCCCTTTCGTTTTGGTTATTCAGTGGGAACTATACCTGTTATATAGTGTCTATCCATAAATTAGGAATTAAAGAATTGAAGGAATTCTTAGGGTTGTTGCCCCCCACCTCTTTGTTCAAGTGTGCCATAGCAGGTATGGTAAAAAACAGAAACCGACACTGGTTTGGCTGGAGTAGTGGAATTTGTTCGCCCTCACGATGTGTTACGAATAGGTGAAGCAGAACTTACAAACATCATTTATTCATTCTGGCATGATCAACTCTATACTGTAACGATTTGGACACAGAATTACTCAAACTAGGAGGCATTGCGCAGTGCGGCTTTTGAGCAATTTGCTGAGAGTTCTCGAGGGAATGAGTCCATAGAACGCTATATCTGGACTGATAGACTAACGGACAGGATGCTGGAATATGTAAAAGAAGGCGAGTACGGAATGCTGTGGATGAGATCCCGAGACCTGGACAGAAAACTGAAGTTATCAAAATATGATGCTTCCATTTCTTATATTAAATGGCTAAGATCACGAGAACTGGAGAAGTAAAGAATCCAGGCCCTCAGGACCTGGTTTTGCTTTTGCCCCCTGAAAGGGGGCTGGGTTCTTGCCCTCTTAGAAGGCAAGAAA
>JAKLQB010000014.1 GCA_022013615.1 Desulfobacterales bacterium
CGGCCCTTTCAAGTAGAGAGTCGATATCCATTCCAATAAGCGCTGCCGGAACCAGGCCAAAAAAGGACAAGGCCGAGTAACGGCCGCCGATATTCGGGTCATTTAAAAAGATCTTGCGAAATTTTAGCTCCTTTGCTGTTGTTTCCAAACTACTTCCATGGTCGGTAATGGCAATAAAATGTTCCCCGGTCTTTTCCGGGCCAACTGCATCAGATACCCGGTTGTAAAAGTACTTCATAAAAGACGTTGTCTCAACAGTGCCGCCTGATTTGGTAGATACAATAAAAAGGCTTTTGGCTGGATTGAGTCTATTGGCATACTCCAGTACTGCGCCGGGATCGGTACTGTCCAGCACGGCGAGATCCAGGTAACCTTCCTTGAAGCCAAAGGTGAAACGAAACATTTCAGGGGCCAGGCTTGAACCGCCCATCCCCAGCAGTAAGACATTGGTAAACCCGGCAGCGCGAACTTCCTCCACCAGGGCGGAAATTTCAGGAATAGCGTCCTTCATTACATCCGGACTGTGAAGCCAACCCAGTCGATTGCCGATGTCTGCAGGATCGTCTTTCCAGACAGTATGGTCGTGCGCCCAAATTCGGTTCATAATCTTGTGATCACGAATTTGCATCAAAGTATTTTCCACTTTTGAGTTGAACTCGCCAAGACTGGCAGAGTAACCTTTTTTGCCAGCTAAAAGACGATCACGCTTTTCAGAGATACTTTCCATCAACGAATCAAAGGACCTGGCAAATGCCGTAACCCCGTCATTCTGCAATTCTTCAGTGATCTCTCTCAGGTCAATACCCAGGGCCTTTATTTGATCAAGTTGGGATGTGGCCTCTTCCACACCGTTGGTCAACGTTGGAGAAATAGTTCCGTGATCGAGGAAACTGTTAAGCGTGGCTGGAGGCACCGTGTTTACGGTTTCCGGGCCAATCAATTGATCCATATAAAGCGTATCGGCATATAGGGGGTTCTTGGTGCCTGTGCTGGCCCACAGAGTTCGTTGCACACGAGCGCCTTTTTTGGCCAGATCTTCCCACCGGGTACCGGAGAAGATATTTTGAAATTCAACGTATGCTGCTTTGGCATTGGCAATGGCGATTTTGCCCTGAAGTTCCTTGTGATCTTTTCTTTCCAGAGCCTGATCAACAGCCGAATCCACCCGGCTGACAAAAAAAGATGCTACCGAGGCAATGCTGTCCACCTTATGACCTCCAGCCACCGATGGACCTTCAGAGGACAGTCTTTCAAGACCCTTCAAATAGGCTTCTGCTACAGCTTTATAGTTTTCGAGGCCAAAAATCAGTGTCACGTTCACGTTAACTCCAGCGCCAATCAGCTCTGTGATTGCAGGGATACCGGCCGGCGTTGCCGGCACCTTGATCATTATATTGGGACGATGAAGTGCTTCAAAGAGCCGTTTTGCCTCAGAGATAGTTTCCTGGGTGTCATGGGCCAATAAAGGGCTCACTTCTAAGCTGACGTAGCCGTCTAATCCATTGGTTTTATCATAGACTGGCCTGAGGAGGTCTGCGGCCAGACTGATATCTTTAAGCGCAAGCACTTCGTAAATACTGGCCACTGATTTGTCTTCTTTCAACAGCTGCCTTAGATCATCATCATAGTCTGCGCTGCCGGCAATAGCTTTCTCGAAAATAGAGGGATTGGATGTGACCGCTCGTAGACCTTTGTCAATCAATTCCTGAAATTCACCGGAGTTGAGAAAAGAACGGCGAATGTAGTCATACCAAATCGACTGCCCTAATTGAGCTAATTCATGGAGCTTTGACATTTCTATCTCCTTTTTCCATAAAAATCCTCACATTACTTACTTCGGTCGTCAGGGTTTACTACCCTAAACGCCATGAAATCGGGAACCCCTATGATCAAACCGGTCATGCTCCCAAAATGATACCTGACCTCAGGTATTATTAATAGCCCCGCCTCAAGTAAAGCCTGCTCCAGCAGTGCAGGTATAACAGTGATCTGCTACGGCAATGGGTCTTCCTGGCTCGGGGGGTCCTGGCATTTCGGAAACATGGATTTTCTGCCCACCTAAGTACAATCCTTTTGCCAAATTGAAATCACAATCATAAAGGTAACCATCCCAGGACACCGAGACAAGCGTACGGCACATGAGTCCTTCAACAGCACAGGGGTTGAAACTTGAAGTGAGTCTCTCTATATAAGACCCAAGGTTTCCAGAGTTCAAAAGCCATCGACGATATCTTCCCAGTGGTGCATTGGCAAAATTGAAAAGCTCATTAAAAACGATATCCCATTTTTTCTTCAGAACCTGGCGAAACCTCTTTTCCATCTGGGATTGGGAGGGAGGGAGAAATGCTCCGGTCGGGTTGGAAACCAAATTGAGTTCCAGGCCCGAGCCCTCCTGTCCGTAGCCCATGTTATTGAGTTTTCTTAGGGCAGCAATACTGGCCTGAAAAATCCCTTGGCCCCTCTGGGAGTCCGCCTGTGCCTCATTCAAAGAAGGGAGTGATGCAACGATAACTACGCGGTGGGCCTTTAGAAGGTCAATTAAATGATCTCTCTTCCCGTCGTTTAAGGCGGATAGGTTAGAACGAAAGATGATCCTTGAAGCCAGTGGGGAGATTTTCTCCATTAAATTAACGATATTCGGGTTCAGTTCAGGTGCCCCACCCGTCACATCTATAGCCTGAAAAGAACTCCTCCGGGCATAATTCACCACCTGCTTCACAGTCTCCACGTCCATGTTCTCTTTGCGACCCGGCCCAGCGTCCAAATGACAATGGTGGCACGTCTGATTGCAGAGAAGGCCAACATTGATTTGTAATGTAACGGTTTGACCCCTCTCTAACTTGAGATTATGCCTGGAAAGGGTCAGATTGAAAGGGTCTATGGTAACGGCCCTTTCTCTATAATCTATCTTTGTCTCTTGCGATGATTGCCTGGTATACATTTTAATACTCTATACTCAAGTTTCGCATTTTCCCACTTTTGTGGATTCCTCCTAATCCTTTGTGAAAGGGCAACCCTGCTTCATATTATATGGGTATGGTTTTCTCCCTGATTCAATAGAGATGCGAAACTTAAGCCCATATTCCATGCCCTTTTACATAGACAACTTCTCCGCAATATTCCGCATCTGAATGCCGTGAACCAGTGACGCACCGCCTCTTATGGCCGTTACAACATGGATCGCTTCCGTCATCTCACTTAGATTCGATCCTTTTTCAAGACAGGCCTGTGTAAATGCATCAATACAATAGGGACACTGAATAGTGTGGGCCACGGCAAGGGCAATGAGTGACTTTTCCCTTTCTGTAAGTTCTCCTTCGGAAAAAACGGCACCATAATAATCAAAAAATTTTGTTGCCAACTCCTGCGCTTCTTTTCCTATCTCTTCGAATTTTGGAAGGTCTTCCGGTTTGTAGTAAGTTTCCACGAAAAAATTCCTCCTTATTAGATTGTCGGGGATGGTCTTTTTTACACTATTTTCAAATTGTATATTTTCTATTTTCTCTTTTTCAAGTCTTTAACAGCATTTGGTCCCCAGGTCCCCGAATCGTACGGCAAAAGCATTTCTCTCCGGTCACCGCACGTTTCACACGCACTCAAAATGGGAGTCAAAAAGGACCAGCAAAGTTCAACACCATCCTGTCGCCAAAAGAGCATATGATCGCCCAGCATGCAATCCAGGAGCACTTTTTCGTAGGCGTCCAGTATGGGACCGGTGTAGTTCTGGTGATAGTTAAAATCCATTGTGACAGACCTTAGACATACCCTGGCGCCAGGGTTTTTTGTTTGAAAAGTCAACGAAATTTTTTCATCCGGGTAGATACCCAGGATGAGTCGATTGGCAGTGATGTGTTCCCCCAGTGTCTGGCGAAACATAGAATGGGGGACCTCTTTAAACTGAATAACGATTTGGGTTAGTTTTTTGGCCAGCCTTTTCCCTGATGTGAGGTAAAAGGGCACACCCTGCCAGCGCCAGTTATCTAAGAAAACCTTCATCATGGCAAATGTGGGGGCCAAAGATTCAGGGTTGATACCAGGTTCATCGCGATAGGCCGGGACCCTCTTTCCATCAATGGTGCCGGCGCCGTATTGCCCAAGGACCAGGTAGTCTTTTAGATCAGCGGTGGGAAAAGGCCTGATAGTCCTATACACCTTAACCTTCTCGTCACGGACACGATCGGCCTCGAACAGGGAAGGGGGGTCCATCGCTGTCAGGGCGAGGAGTTGCATCATATGGTTCTGGAACATATCTCTTAAAACACCTGCCTGTTCATAGTATCCCGCCCTGTGCTCTACACCAAGGGTTTCAGCTGCGGTGATACTTACATGGTCAATGTATCTTCTGTTCCAGATGGGTTCAAATATCGAGTTGGCAAAACGGAACATGAGAATATTCTGGACGGTTTCCTTGGCCAGGTAATGATCAATCCGGAAGATTTGATGCTCTTGAAAATGCTCATGCAGGGATCGGTCCAGGTCGATGGCAGTGTCCAGGTCACGACCGAATGGTTTTTCCACAACGATTCTTGCCCAGCTATTTTCCTTTTCACTTTCCACTGAAAGACCGGCCTTCCCCAACATTTGCGCGGTTGACTTATATAGAGACGGTGGAATAGCCAAGTAAAAAACCCTGTTCCAGCCAGTGCCATGTTTTTTGTCCAGTTCCCTGAGAGACCTGGCCAGTGCCTTGAAAGAGGGGAGTTCACCGTAGTCAATTGCCTGATAGTAAAGCGATTTGGAAAAGTCTTGCCACTTTTGATCATCCAGGATGTTTGCGGTCTTCAAAGCACTTTTCATTTTATCTCTGAATTCTTCATGATTCAGTTGGGTGCGTGCGCATCCAACAACAAGGAAGGGATCGGGCAAACCATCATTAAGAAATAAATTAAAAAGGGCAGGAACGATTTTTCTGGCAGTCAGGTCACCTGATGCGCCCAC
>JAKLQB010000177.1 GCA_022013615.1 Desulfobacterales bacterium
ACTTTCAGCTACCTTTAATGACCCTGCTGTTATATCAGCTTTGTAATACATGTTTTTATTTAATCCTTAGCCCATGGAGTACTCGCCTTTGGGGAGGGGTAAATCCTAATTTTGTCTCTTGTTTATTGATTTTTGCCTTGTGTCTTGGGCCAGACCAAGTTAACTATTTAATATTTATGGATATACATCCCAAAAAATAGCTGCGTTCTCCCTTAGAATGCTATTTTCAGGTCTAAAATCGTCCTTTTATTCTGACAGCCCCAGTGGAATATTATTTCATTCCACGGGGTAAAGATGAACACGATCTACAGGATTTTGTCTTCTTTCATTTCTGTTTGTCATGTAAACTTGCTTTAATTGGAAACTTTAGTCTTCCTCCCTTTTGCCTTCTTTCCATAACCAGCACGACCTTCCTTTACCTCAAACCCAATCTTCCTTTTCTTCGTTTCAAGTGGGGCCATAAGTTGGCGGATAGCCTCAAAAATAGCTTCAACCTGCTCATCATGATCTGCAATCCGGCGCTCCATTTCCCGAAACATTTGCAATAGCTCAGTGTGTGTTTCCAGCATTTTACGTACGCGCTTACCACGAAAATACTGGCCTCTATGGCTCGTGGAGAATTAATGATGCTGGCAACCATAATCGCCCCATTTTCTGTAAATGCATTGGGAAGCGCAGCCGAAAATTTATTTGTAGACAGGTGGTCGCAATTTGCGACTACCTCTTCCTTTTCCTCTGCCCTAAGCCGGAACATAAAATCCTCGGGAAAACGGTCGCGGTTGCGTTTGACTTGCTCATTGAGCCGTTTGATGGTTACGCCGTACAACTGCGCCAGGTCTCGATCCAATATCACCTTCTGTCCTCGAATGACGAGGATAATGGTGTCAATTCCCTCAACCGGAATCATTGAATTTTCATTCATTCTGATACCCTACTAATGATTTACCTTCTCATGCCCCATTTATTATGGTTTTTGTGCTTTTTTGCGGCTATTACTCCTCCCAAACTTCACCGATTTTTCCCTTTATCTTTTTCTCAAAAATCTCAATCAACCTCTTATTTGCCTCCACAAGCTCACGCTCAGATTCAATTTCGGCAACAATCTTTTGCGGCTTTCTTGTGTTTTGCGCCATGAGTGCCATAGGTTGCCCCTTTCTCCTTTACCTCAAACCCAATCTTCTTGCGTGGCTTCTCAGGCGGCGTCATGAGTTGGCGAATAGCTTCAAAGACAATCTTAAACTGTTTATCATATTTCTTTTCCATTTGTTTCAGCTTACGGGCAAGCTCCACGTTAGAAGCCAGCATTTCGCGGAGTTGCACGAAGGCACGCATTATGGCTATGTTGACTTCTATTGCCCTCTCGCTTCTCAAAACGCTTGAAAGCATGGCTACACCTTGCTCGGTGAAAGCGTGAACCCGTTTTGCGTACTTAATATCAGAGGATGTCACAATTTATGATATCCTCCACTTTTTACAAGTCCATCAATATTGGCCGGACCTTTTTCATCATCAAAAAACCGCCACCCTGCATGCTCAAGGAGCCTATTGATCCTTATCCTTGCTTTTGCTTCTTTTTCCATAATCTTATCACAAAACTCATTTCTGATATGATTATCGCATCAGCCCCTGACTTTCTGCCATTCGGCATTAGGTCCTCGCCCAAGGCATTCTACTCTGCCCGCTCTGCGCATATCCGAAAGCGCTCTCTGAAGGGTAGGATAGCTCACTCCAGGGCAGGCTTAAGGCATAGATCGTGGGTCCGGTTTTTTTACTCGAATTTATTGAGAATTTACATAGCCAAAATTTAACACCTTAAAATTAATAGAAAATTATCTAAAATCAGTTAATTTGTCAAGGATTTTCCAGAAAAGTTCTTTCTATTGATCTGGAAATAACAAACAGAATTCTCCCACAAATCATTGCGTACCAGCAGCCGGGGGAACGATACGGTTCTTAGGTCTTGACATCCTTTGAGTGGCTTTTTAGTATCCTTCATTTATAGATTGCCAGTTGTGCTTCGTAAGTGGTTAGTTGGATCTCAATCAAGTCACCAATTTTACGGATTCCATAACGGACAATTAAAAACAATCAAAGGACATCATTTCCATGAAAATATTTGACAATTTACACGCATTTATGTGGCTTAGTCCTACTGAAAATAACTGCAACACCTATCTCATAGACGCAGACAAAAAAATCCTTGTGGACCCGGGCCATTATCACCTCTTTGATCATGTCCGGGATGGCCTTTCAGAGCTTTCTCTCTCCCCCCAGGATATTGACATTGTCATTATCACACACGGGCATCCGGACCACATGGAAGCTGTAAAGGTATTTGCAAATACATCCACTCTCATCGCGATAAGCTCCGTAGAGATGGATTTCATCAGGAAAGTTGCCCCACATTATGGAGAGGCCTTGGGCATTTCAGATTTTGAACCGGATATCCTGCTTCAGGAGGGAGAGCTGAAGATAGGAAATTTGACTTTTCAGGTCATCCAAACGCCCGGCCATTCACCAGGATCTGTCTGTATTTACTGGCCTGACAAAAAAGTCATTTTCACCGGCGATGTGGTCTTTAATCAGGGTATCGGAAGAACGGATTTGCCTGGAGGCGACGGGCAGGAATTGAAAGAAAGCATCAAAAGGATCTCCCTGCTTGATGTGGAATACCTGCTTTCGGGCCATGGCGACATTTTATCGGGCCGTGAAAAGGTGAAGGCAAATTTCGGAGACATAGAAAAGATGTGGTTTCCGTATTTGTGAGAAAGCGCAAGTCATTAGACATATGGCCCACGGAGTTCTGATTTTTTTATCCCTTCCGCCTTGGGCCTTAAGCCTATTGCCACTCGATAACCCGTAACCCGCAACTCACAATAAGTTATGTTCCCATGAAAAAACCCGTTTCCAATCAAATATCGTCTGTTGATTTTGACCTGCGCCAACTGGAGATCTTTCGAAAGATTGTTGAACTGGGGAGCTTTTCAAAAGCTGCAGAGGCAGTTTTTCTGGCACAGGCTTCTGTCAGCGAGAGGATAGCCACGCTTGAGAGCCTGGTCGGAACAAAACTCCTTGATCGGCTGGGCAGGCAGATCATGCCAACAAAGGCTGGGGAGATCTTTTACAAGCATGCGGTTCTCCTGCTGGATATGAAAAGGACGGCATGCCTTGAGATGCAAGATTTTCTTGGTATTAAACAGGGCGAAATTCATATTGGGGGAAGCACGATTCCCGGCGAATACATACTTCCGAAGATCATAGGAAATTTCCGCGAAGAACATACTCTTGTATCCGTCACGTTGAGTGTTTCCAACACAAGTGACATCGAAGACCGTGTTCTGAATGGCCGTCTTGAGCTGGGTGTAGTTGGGTCCAGGCGTTCGCACAGGAATCTCATACATCATAAATTATGGAAAGATGAATTGGTGCTGGCAGTTCCTGCCCATCATCGGTTGGCGAAAAGGAGGTCGGTTTCTATTGAAGAACTTTCAAAAGAGCCTTTTATTTTAAGGCAGGCGGGGTCAGGAACCTTGAAAATTATGGAGGATTACCTTAAGACATCAGGTTCAAAGGCCATTGATTCGCTTCATGTG
>JAKLQB010000178.1 GCA_022013615.1 Desulfobacterales bacterium
CTGACCTGCAGCAACTGTGAAACTGCCTGGGAGGCGTCAAATAGCAAGTTCGTGCAGGTAAACTTCCTGAAAGTTCCGGGGAAGGGGGAAAACACTGTTTATTTGCCTTTCTGGAAGATATCTGCTGCAACGGCCGAGGGTGTGAAAATTAATTCATTCGCCGATTTTATCCGGCTGACCAATCAGCCCAGAGTTGTGGGAAAGGAATGGGAAGGCCAGGATATGAGCTTTTGGAGTCCGGCCTTTAAGATCCGACCCAAGGTTTACTTAAATCTGTCAAGGCAGTTTACTATTTCACAGGAGAATTTCCGGACAGAAGAGGCAATCCCTAAGAAAAACCTTTATCCTGTGACGCTGCCCCAAACCGAAGCTGCCCAGAGCATGAAGATTACTCTTGCCAGTTCAGCTCTTAACAAAAAGATGGTCCTTCCCAACCTGCCACGCATCAGGTTTGACATAAAAGACTCGACATTGGTTTACCTCCCTTTTACAGATACAGGCCATGAGATGGTCCAGCAACACCTGCGCATCAGTATCAATAAAAACACACTGGAATTTGGACGGCAGCTATAGTCGATTGAACTGCCTATTCTAAGAATTCATTCCTTTTTAGTATCTGAAATTCTCATTATGGCTTCCACCTGGCCCTGCATTAGCAAGGTCTAAAGGGCATAATTAGAATTTCAGGCTGAGAATTGATTTTCTTGACAAAGGGGGCCTATTTGAGTAGAATCATTAATAATTTTAATCAAATTACATGTGAGTTGCATTATACGTAAAGGACTGATAGCGCTGAACAGCAGTATCTATCCCTCAATAGAGGTATCAACTAAATGATTGCTCCATGACGCCCATTGCTCGGATAGAGAGATGGGTTTTTATTTATTTCAAAATAGAAATCCGCGCCCTCCCCCGAATAGCGGGATCTTCGATGGACGTGGACCTTTACGATTCATGGTTAAATCTCTATTCCGAATGATGATTGTTCTTATTTCGCTTTTTTTTTGCTCCGGATGTGTGAGTGATGAAGAAAGACAGAGAGAAATCAGGGAGAAGACAGAAGTTGGGGAGTATGAAGAGGCAGAAAGGCTGGCATTTAAATATTTTGCGGCCGACAAATTACTTTTGTTGATCAGCCTGGAGTACATCAATGATCAAAAAACCAAGGCCCTGAAAAGATTTTATAAAGATAACCTGCTGGTCGATGAGTGGGAGTGGAAAGAAGTTGGATATGGCCATATTAAGGTCGATGGCAGAGTCATTAATCAGGGAGATAGAACCGTTACAGGATTTGCGATAAAAATTGAATATATGAAAAAAGGTAAAGTGATTAACAGGGTCATTCTTACTGAAACTAAGGAGATTATGCCAGACACATATCAACAGTTTGAGCACACGAAACGGTCTTTGAAAGGCTGCGATGAAGTGTCTGTTGATATCGTTGATTTCGCGATCAAAGAGTAGTCAGAAGAGGGGATTCAAATTGTATCCTCATGATAGTGGAAAAATTGTTAACAGTGCTTATATTTAATACCGGGTTACGGGGAGGCGGTGCGAGAATGAGAAAAATAGCCATTCTAGGACAGCCTCCTAAGAATAACTGATCACAAGGGCAGGAGGGTTTCAGAAAAGGCCTCAGGACACCAGGATTGAGGTGCCCTGTGATCGCCTGTAAATTGGCTGATGAAAGGAGCTACTATGGCCGAACATAAAAAAATAACCTTACCAAAAACAATGCCTCTTCCCGAACGAATTTCAGGGGTAAGTAAAGAAATTACTAAATGGCTTGAGTCCCTTAAGGTACCATACAATATTGATACGGACGTGATGCAATTAGCAAAATGTGAACGAAACGACAAATACAGTTACCATTATGTTATTGACCGTGCTGTGAAGGGCCCTGAAAAAAAGACCGCTTCTGGCAAGTCCGTGGAGGGAAAGTGAAAATCGGGTGTATGATGCCCAGAGAGCAAGGAGTTTATGAAATCTTAACTACTAGCCGTCTATATAGGGCAAAATCGTGAATTTTGATCCGAATTTCAATATATTGTGGTGCAAATAATGTAAAGATATCCCGCTGGAGCAGCGATTTTAAGGCGACAATAA
>JAKLQB010000179.1 GCA_022013615.1 Desulfobacterales bacterium
GCGGATATCCCGGTCAGGAAGCCGAAGATGCCGTCGTCGTTTGGAAGATACAGTATCTCCACTGCCCGATCGAGGGAAAAGGCCTTGAAATGAAACATCCCGGTCCAGAATTGACAGGTCATCAGGTAGACTAGTACTATGCCTACTGTGACCGCGAACCACTTGGACAGGGCCCGTCGACATGACTCTATCACGGCAAGTGCCAGCAGTCCGCCCAGTATAACCTCCTCTGGCCGGACCTTATGGAATCCGATGAACCTCTCATTGAGCCTGTCGGCGTTGAAAACGGTGTAAAGGGTGGCT
The DNA here is from genome assembly GCA_022013615.1 of Desulfobacterales bacterium. The sequence continues at coordinate 304 of JAKLQB010000179.1, forward strand.
ACTATGCAGAGTACCGCGGACAGTATGTCTGGCACGCTGGGCCGGTTTTTGGGCGAACGGGACGTGGCCGGGTAGAGCAGAAAAATGATTGGAAGGAGCATGCACAGGTGGAGGCCCCGGAATATTCTGGGCTCGGGCGATCCAAAACCGGATGTGTAATAATGGAACAACCCGGCAACGATTGCAGTCGCATAAATAAGAGACATCCACCATTTGTTCATGGATCGCATTCAGGGTAACCTCTTCTCCACTGCTCCGGAGCACAGATGAAATACAGACATGTCCTCCTATGGGGGGTACTTAAGGCAAAGATAAGGATTCACCGGGGAGTGAAAGGCAGGCCGGAGGCTTGGCCTCCGGCCGGATTTGCTGTTATAGAACGCCTTTTTCCTTATAGTATTTGATGGCGCCCGGATGCAGAGGCACGCCGCAGCCGGTTGGCCCGTCTTTAACTGTATATGTCTTCAGGCTGGCGTGGATCCTGTAGACCTTATCCAGGTTTTCGTTGAATATCTTGGTCAGACGGTAGGCCAGATCGTCGGACATGTCCTTGTGAACCGTAATAACACTACCGGAGCGTGCGGTGAGAACATCGTTGGTATTTGCCGCCTTAGCATAGGTCCCGGCAGGGATCTTACCGGGTACAATGCCATACTGTTCCAGGTATTTTAGGGCGGATTCGGAGAAGTCAAGCAGTTTAAGGTTACGGCCCACCGAGGCTTCAGTTACTGCGGCGCCCGGAAGGGCCAGGAAGGTGAATACACCGTCCACGTTCTTATCCTTGAACTGGTTGGCCTGGAAGGAGTAATTGCCTCGGGCAAAGTGAAAACCGGCCTTTTTCAAATCAGGGATGCTGGTTTTATAAGACTCAAGCACCCGCTCGAAGACCCATGTATCCGAACTGCCTGCTTGAGAGATGGCAAATCGGACCTTCTTTTTCTGGCCGAATATCTCATCCATTGACGTGATTGGCGATTCGGCTCCAAGGTAGAGATGAAAATAATTCATGCTCATACCTCCGGCCAGGGCTCTGAGGTCGGTGAGTGGCGCATCAAATGGTTTCATGCCTTTGTAAGCGGCCGCGTTCATAAAGGGTAAACCCCAGCCCATTTCCACACTCTTGTTGGCGATAACGGCCGGATTCTTGACGCCACCACCGGGCACCACCTTGATTACAATATTAGGATCAGCCTGGTTGACGATTGCGGCAATACCGCCGGCCATGCCATACCAGCCTCCGCCTGCGCCGCCGGCAGTCCAGACAAGCGTAACCTGTTTGTCTCCTGCCTGTACTGTGCCAACCATGAATAGAACCATCGCAAAAATAACCATAAAACTTAACCATCTGTGACGCATAACAATACCTCCTTAAAAAGTTAAATGCTCAGGGCTAATTCCCTGATCAAACACCCCCGCAAATTTGGCAACATCGGCTATCGCCATTTAACTGACACTTATTTATATTATATCTTAGATATTGTCAAGACCCTGGTTCTTTGTGCAGGGCTTCGTTAAAATCCCCCTCAATCCCCCTTTACAAAAGGGGGAAGACTCATTTTCGGCTTTCTAAAAGGAGGGTAGGGGGATTTTAAAGATAAGGGAATTGTAAAGAAGAAAAGTGACAACATTGCCGGAATCTGGTAAGGAAAAATATAAACTGCAAGGAGGTCACAATTGGAAAAAGCAGTGGGGGGTAAGAATTTATTTGGTCATTCCATTGGCATTCTGATGCTGGAATCACAATTTCCAAGAATACAGGGTGATATAGGAAATGCGACCACCTGGGACTTTCCAGTCCTTTATAAGGTTATTGAAAAGGCCACGCCGGATATTGTTGTGAGAAAAGGTGATAGGCGGCTACTGGATTATTTCATAAAAGGGGCACAGGAACTGGAAAGAGAAGGCGTTAGTGCCATCACAACGGGTTGCGGTTTTCTTGCCATGTTTCAGCAAGAGTTGGCTTCAGCCGTTAATGTGCCGGTCTTCACTTCCAGTCTGATGCAGGTCCCCATGGTGTATTTGATGCTGAAACAGTCTCAAGAGGTTGGGATTATTACAATATACTCCAAATCATTGACCGAAAAGCATCTTTCAGCCGTGGGCGTTGATAAGGTGCCTCATATTATAGTGGGCACGGAAGGTGAAGAAGAATTTACGCGGGTTATTCTTGATGATGAGATAGAACTAGATGTTGAGAAATCAAGAGATGAATTGGTCAAAGTTGCAAAAAGAATGATATTAAACTATCGGGATGTGGGCGCCATTGTACTGGAATGCACCAATATGCCGCCCTATGCAGCCGCCATTCAGAAAGAAACAGGGCTGCCAGTATTCGACATATACACCCTCGTGAATATGGTCTATCAAGCGGTGGTTAGAAAGGATTTTTGTAATAGTTCACCGCAGAGACGCTAAGGCCGCAGATTAAAGACATTTTCTTTTCTGCTGAGAGGGCAGAAAAGAAAATACTCTTACGTGCCCTAAAAATTGGACTGTTTTGAACATTGATTCATCAGGCGTCAGACACTACATCGTTCAAATAGACAATAAACAGTGTATTAATTCAAACTAATTTAACTCAGCGTTCTTTGCGTCTCAAGAGAGCGAAGCGAACGGGCGGTGAACAATTAGGGATTTTCCAGTCTCATAACGATCAAAGGATCTGGCTCAGGAATAATTTGGTTCTCTCATGGGTTGGGTTTACGAAAAAGTGTTCGGCCGTGCCTTCCTCGACGATCTGCCCTTCATCCATGAAAATAACCCGGTCAGAGACTTCCCTGGCAAACCCCATCTCATGGGTCACCACCACCATGGTCATTCCTTCCTTGGCGAGTTTTTTCATAACATCCAGAACTTCCCCAATCATTTCAGGATCGAGGGCTGATGTGGCCTCATCAAACATCATAATTTTAGGGTGCATGGCAAGGGCCCGGGCAATGGCGACCCGCTGCTGCTGTCCGCCTGAGAGCTGAGACGGGTAGACATTCTCTTTTTCCAGGATTCCTACCTTGTTGAGAAGATCCCGGGCAATTTTGATCGTCTCTTCCTTGTCTTTTTTGCGTACAACTCGTAAGGCGAGAGTCACGTTATTAAGGACTGTCTTGTGGGGAAAGAGGTTAAAGAGCTGAAAGACCATGCCGATTTCTTCTCGAATCTTGTTGATGTTCATTTTCTTATCATAGATGTTAACACCGTCAATAATAATCTCACCACTGTCTATCTCCTCAAGACGATTTAGGCACCTGAGAAATGTGCTTTTTCCTGACCCGCTGGGACCAATTATTACCACCACTTCTCCCTTTTTGATATCGGTTGAGAAGTCAACCAGGGCCTTAACCTCCGTGCGGTTGGGAGGCCTGAAGGTCTTGTAAACATTCCGAGTTCTAATCACTGATAGCAAGCCTCCTTTCAATATATTGGGTGGCCATTGAGAGAGTGAAAGTCATGATCAGATACATGAATGCCACAGTAAAGTATACCTCAAAGGCATAGTAAGTCCTGGCCACGGCCTGCTGACCTTGAAACATGAGATCTGCCAGGGCAATGACTGACACCAGTGAGGAATCCTTTATTAGAGAGATAAACTGACCGGCCAGGGGAGGTATGATGCGCTTGAAGGCCTGGGGAAGGATGATATGGCGCATGGCCTGGGCATATGACATGCCAAGGGACCGGGATGCTTCCATCTGCCCCTTGTGGATGGACTGGATACCGGCGCGAACGATCTCACCAACATAGGCCCCTGCAAAGATCGATAGAGCGGCCGTGCCGGCCGCAAATGCAGAAAGTCTCAGCATAGATCCAACAAAGAAGTAAATGATATAGATCTGTACGAGGAGAGGGGTGTTTCTGATGAGTTCCACGTAGGTCAGGGAAAGCCACCGTGTCACGGGTTCTTTGGAGAGTCTTGCAATACCAACTATGGTTCCGATGATGATGCCGAAAATGGTCGCGGCAGCAGAAATCTTTAATGTCAACACAAAGCCCATCATCAGAATACCCATCCTGAGCCGAACTGCTGGATCATCAGCAGATTTTGGGCCATGGTAGAACAACATTTCAGGAATACTTTCCCAGTGCCATATGTATGTAATCCCCTTCGTCACAAAGAAATAATAGACAGATACTCCGATGATAGCTAATATGCACAGAGTAATCAGTGATCTCTTATTGAAGGTCAAACCAGGCCTCCTTTATTCAATGAAAAGGGGGATGCAGATGCGATCCCCCTTTTGCCTTTAATTTACTGCTTTTTAGCCATTTCCTCTACAAAGTCCACAAACCATTTTTGTTTGAGCTGGTCCCAGCGGCCGTCACCGCGAACCTGTCGCAAAAAATTATTGAGAAAGTTAAGAAAGTCCGGGTCTCCCTTGCGGATGGCCCAGGCGAGAGGCTCATAAGTCAGCGGTTCGAAAAGTCC
>JAKLQB010000180.1 GCA_022013615.1 Desulfobacterales bacterium
ACCGGAAGTGAGCCCCTTTCCGTACCAGTAAGGTTTTGTTACCTGATGAATCAATTCATATCCCGGATAGCCCCAGAGCTTGTGCCTGTTCGCACCGAGTTGCTTTTTTCTCTGTTCCGGCGACAGCATGTCCATGTATTCAAGAGCAGGGCCGTAGTTGGCCTTTTCACAGGGTCCTGAAAGCATATCGCCTCCGATTACGTCAAGGTTGCCGGTAATTGCACGGAGGATGCATTTGGCCTGGGTAATGCTGGTAACATTTTTCCCCTGCATGTCTGACTTGACACCCCAGATAATAGATGCGGGTTTGCTTGCGGCATAAAGCCGTGCTGATTGCACTATTTCTTCTTCCGGCACCCAGGTTATTTCGGCAACTTTCCTGGGAGAGTATTGTTTTACGCGTTCTCTCAACTCACTGAATCCATAACACCATTTCTCAACAAAATCCTTATCATAGAGGTCCTCTTCTATGATCACGTTCAACCATCCTAAGGCAAGCGCTGCATCAGTGCCGGGCCTCAGCCGCAACCACTCGTCTGCGAGGCGGTTTACTGTTTCGGAGTGCTTGGGATCAATAACAATGAATTTTGTACCCTGTTTCTTGGCCTTGACGAGGCTTGTAAAGTGCAGGCCAGAGATTCGGCCGGATTTCCTCCCCAAATCACCGCACATTTGCAGGGTTGTTTTACGGATCTGCTGGCCCCTGCCCCGTAAACGGCAGCATGTATCTGACGACTTACGACAGAGCACCACTGCCCGGCATTTGCGTGGTTGGGACTGCCGAAAAGATTCATAAACCTTGCTTTGAACATTTCTGAAAATCCCCTGCCCGTACCCCCTACAGACGCAACAGCCTCCGCACCGCTTTCCTCTTTAATGTGCCCCAGCTTATGGGCCACCTCATTTAATGCATCCTCCCATGAGATCCTTTCCCAATTTCCCCCCCCTCTTTCGCCAACCCTTTTCAGGGGATAGTTAAGACGGTCCTCATGATAGAGATGTTCAATAAATGCCTTTGAACGCTCGCAGATCCAGCCCTGGTTCACCGGATGGCCCGGCTCACCCTTGAGCTTTACCACCTTCCCGTCTACCACGGTCGCCAACATGCCGGCCTGGAGCCAACAACCAAAACAAAGCGCTCGCCTAACCTCGCTACCCTCGACATCTTTCATTTTATCTCCTCCTTTACAGGGCGCTGTCGTTTAGAACACAGAGCCACCCATATAAAGTTAATTAACCCCTTAAACCTTCCCGCAGTAGCGGGATGGTCCCAGCTTTACTATGCTCGTAGGTGCGTGAGTAAGACGTCACCGCCCGCTTGTCCGCCTCCGGCGGGCTTCGCTCGAGGCGCAGAGAACGCGGAGGAGGATATCTTTTTTCATCGCCGCTGAGAGGCCCCGCCTTACTGGTCGGGATTGATAAGCGGCGATGAAAAACCACTCGGCAGCTGAAGCTACGGCTGCAAAAGCCCACAATAAGCAATTATAGAACAGGACATCGCTTTGAGGAAACCCACCCACCGCAAGTGAATGGATTTTGCTTTTCGGCGTCCTCCGCCCAATGGAATGCGGAGCCTATTCCTTCGGGGTCAGCGAAAAACAAAATAGTAAATCATTTCTCTGCGACCTCAGCGTCTCTGTGTGAGATAACAATTCATGTTTTCGAGCTTTTTAGGGTCACAATTCAAGCCACCCTTTTTAGGGGTGGTAGTTGACCCCTTGAACAAGAAAAATTTCCTTATCCAGTATACATAAGCCTGGTCGGTTCTCATACTAAAATGTTTGGTATCGTTCATAACCGTTGGCATGGTCCATAAAGAGCAAAAAATATCATCACGAAACCCGATCGCTTATCAGGCCTTTGTCGTTTCAGGGAGCGTTGGTTATTGAAATGATTTACTTGACATAGTATCAACATATGGTATCATATCCAATATGAATAAAAAGCAACGGCAAACCCTTCACCGAATATTCGAAAGGCCGGAGCGTTCGGACATACCTTGGACAAATATCGAATCGTTGTTCATCGCATTTGGCGCTGTAATTTCTGAGGGAAGAGGTTCTCCTGTTAGGGTTGCACTCAATGATGTGAGGGCCGTCTTCCACAGACCTCGCCCAGATCGTGTTACAAATAAGGGGGCCGTTAAATCTGTACGAAGATTTTTACAAGAAGCGGGGTGATGCCATAATGGAATATAAAGGATATTTTACAAAAGTTGAATTCGATGACGAGGCCAATATTTTCCATGGCGAAGTCATCAATTTGCGAGACGTGGTTACTTTCCAAGGTGAAACAGTTTATGAGTTGCGAAAGGCTTTTCATGAATCTGTTGATGATTATCTGGAATTCTGTGCTGCGAGAGGAGAGGAACCAGAAAAACCATATTCAGGTAAGTTCGTAGTCCGTGTTGAGCCTGAACTTCATAAAACAATCGCTATCCAGGCACGAAAAAATGGAAAAAGCCTCAATTCATGGGTACACGATACCCTATCGAAAGTTGTAAAAGATATCACCCAACAAGCAAATTGAACAGACTGGTTATAAGCTGGTGGTTATCGAACTCAGCTTTTTTTGCGATTTCAATTGTGGGCGAGAAGAAAAATAAAATGAAAATGAAAAATAAAGAAGAAAAACTTATTGCGTATTGTGGATTATACTGCGGTGAGTGTTTTGTGCATAAAGGGATCATAGCTGATTTAGCCAGGGACCTTCGTAAAGAACTACGCCAGACCAGATTCGATATTATGGCAACCGCCCTTTCAGAAGTTCCTTTCTTTAAGGTGTTTAAGGATTATCAGACATGTTATGAAGTATTAGGGGGAATGGTTAAGTTCAGATGTAAAAGGACTTGCCGTGAAAATGGAGGAAACCCCGATTGTAAAATACGAAAATGCTGTCGCAAGAAAAACCTATCGGGGTGTTGGGAATGTGATGATTACCGTAAATGCAATACCCTTGATTCTCTCGATGAAACCCATGGTGATGCGCACAAGAAAAACTTAAACATTTTGGTAACGTTCAAAAGTGTTCGCATGGGGACAATTTGATTGATCGGAATTGAATATCAAAATAGCCTTTAATCCCAAGTTTTTCTTTCCAGTATTGTTCCCACTTCTCCCGGGAGTATTGCCTGATCATGATCATTTTGG
>JAKLQB010000181.1 GCA_022013615.1 Desulfobacterales bacterium
AAGTTCTCTCAAGCCCTTCAGGAAGGCTTGATCCGGGATAATGACACCCATGTTGCCGGGGATGGGCTCAACAATCACGGCCGCAATTTCAGGGCCAAATTTATTAAAGGCCTGAGACACTTTTTCGAGGTTATTAAAGGGAAGCGAAATCGTATGCCTGGCCAGATCTTGAGGAACCCCGGGGCTGCCGGGAATGCCGAGAGTGGCGAGCCCGGAGCCTGCTGAAACCAGCAAACTGTCAGCATGACCGTGATAACACCCATCAAACTTGATGATTTTCTCCCTGCCGGTGTATCCCCTGGCAAGCCTGATAGCGCTCATTGTTGCTTCCGTACCGGAATTAACCATGCGGACCATCTCAATGGAGGGCACCATTTCTACAATAATGTCTGCCATCTCCACCTCAAGCTCTGTCGGCGCTCCATAACTGGTGCCCAGTTTTATTCTTTTCTCAAGGGCGTTGACTATTTCCGGGTGAGCATGGCCCAATATCATGGGTCCCCACGAACAGACATAATCAATATATTCATTGCCATCAACATCCCAGATGACACACCCATTCGCTTTGGAAATGAATGGTGGATCAATTCCCACGGCCTGACCTGACCTTACAGGGCTATTTACACCACCAGGGATACATTTCTTGGCTTTTTGAAACAATTTTTCTGAAATTACTCTCATTCTTCGCCTCCACATGTAGTCCGTTCTCAGATTGGTAAGTTTTCAATAAGTCTGGGCAAATACGCTGGTGTAGGGCGGCATTTTATATGCCACCGTTATTGGCGGGGTATAAAACCCCGCCCTACAAGAAACAAACCCGAACTTTTTGAGAAGATACTCAAATTGAGCCTAACTACCTGAAATGCCAACGGTTAGGACTAAACACCTTTCCTAACATACCTGCACCATTAGCCCACTTTAGTTCACTTTAGTCACTCTTAGAAGTATTCCATACTTGTCTTCCTGAATTCCTTCTCGCTGAAGAGCAGTTCGTATTCATCAATACCCGCAGATCGGGACATCCGCGCTGCTATTTGGAAGCATTGATCCCGATTGCTCCCGTGGATCATGGTGTAAAGATTATATGGCCAGTCTTTCTGGGGTCTTCGCTGGTAACAGTGGGTGACCTCTCGAAACTTAGCCAAAATTTTCCCTGCCTCATTTATCCGGTGATCGGGCACAACCCAGGCAACCATGGCGTTTGAACTAAATCCTGCCTCCTGATGACGCAAGGTGGCCCCGAAGCGTCTGATAATACCTCGCTCTTTCAGGTCTTTAATCCGCGCTATAAACTGGGCTTCAGTGAGCCCAATCTGGTCGGCCAACATTGCAAATGGCCTCATATCGACAGGCAGGTCCCCCTGGATGAGACTAATGACCTTTTTGTCAAGTTCATCTATCATAAAGACACCTTAACCTGGTGTATCGTATCATAAATTTTAATAATTACGGCAATGCGCCTATGGCCTGTCGGAGTTAATTATTGCATACAGGCTCAAGGCCTAAGGCGAAAGGCATAAGGGATGCGGACAACAAACTCGTTTTTTTCTTTTCCTTAAGCCTGCTTCCCAAATTTCAATGTGGAATATCGGATAGCATCTCTCTTGTCAAGCGAGATATTTATTGCAAAGACAGGCCTAATGGTATATTAGACACCTACGCCAAAAGTGAGGTGCCGTTCGTGTATGCTTTCCAGAAGATCGTAGAGAAACGAATTACAGATGCCGAGAAGAGGGGAGAGTTTGACGACCTTCCGGGCAGTGGAGAGCCTCTTACGCTTGAGGATGACAGCCAAATCCCCGAGGACCTTCGGCTTGCATATAAAATATTGAAAAATGCGGATTGTCTTCCGCCTGAACTTGAACTAAAGAAAGAGATCAGGAAAATGGAGGATATGCTTGAAGACATACCGGATGAAAAAGAGAAGTACCGGCATATCAAGAGGATCAATTACAAAATCATGCAGTTAAATATGATGGGAAAGAAATCTCCACTTATGGAGGAGACAGAGATTTACATAGTAAATTGGTCAGAAAATTGGCACAGAAGTAATCATTAATAAGAACAAATCTTGACATTTTGCAAGAGTTTTGCTTATTAGCAAGGCAATACCCACCTATTAGAGACCAGATAAGAGGAAAATCAGACTATGGACATGAAACGGGATTATTATGAGGACGTCCAGCTTTTCAGCTCTGGCGTTGTCGTAATCTGGTTCATAGCCCTGATGGTGTTTCTTGCCCTATTTCCTTTCCTGTTCAAGAACTACCATGTTTACATGGCCAATTATATAGCCATAAACATCATTGTGGCCATCGGCCTGAATCTTCTTGTGGGGTACACAGGGCAGATATCTCTCGGTCATGCCGGGTTTTTTGCCCTCGGCGCGTATGGAACGATCATATTCATGACCAAAGTGCACCTCCCTTTTATTTTGGCTCTTCCTGTTTCGGCTTTTTCCGCTGCCCTGTTTGGGTTTCTTTTAGGGCTCCCGGCCCTTCGCCTGGAGGGCCCTTATCTTTCCATTGCAACACTTGGATTCGGACTAACCATCACACAGGTGATCGGAAGGATAGAACTCTTCGGTGGCAGGCAAGGGTTGCACACGCCGGAATTGATAATTGGCCCGTGGCACTTAGAGTCTGACAGGGATTTTTATTATCTTTTGATTCCCATTACAGTGATTTTGACCCTTGCTGCCCGCAATCTGATCAAGACTAAGGTGGGCCGGGCCTTTATCGCCATCCGTGATGCAGATGTGGCTGCCGAGACTATGGGAGTAAACCTGACGTTCTATAAGACACTGGCCTTTGCGATCAGCGCCTTTTACGCGGGTATAGCAGGCGGACTTTTTGCGTTTGTCCTACGATTTATTGAACCTGAAATATTTACCCTGATGATGTCCATTTTATTCCTGGCAATGGTTGTGGTTGGGGGATTAGGCTCCATAATGGGCTCTATTGCAGGGGCCTGTCTTCTAAGCTGGCTGGATTTGAGTTTGCGCAACATCCTCAGTGTCCCTTACCTGGGAGAGTGGCTGGAGGCACTGTCTAAAAGCTATTTTTCCATTACCGGTGTGGCCAATATCCAGTTTATAATCTACGGCCTGATAATGGTCTTGATTATGCTGTTTGAGCCCCTGGGAATTTACGGATTCTGGATCCGTACCAAGATCTATTGGAAGACATGGCCCTTTTAGAAATAAAATTCCAGCGCAATTTTATTTTTAAAAGGCAACGCGGCCTTGCCGCTTTTTAAGTCCAACACATTTTGGATTTGTATCTTGGTTCAACGTAGTTCCGAAGGCGGGATCGGATAAAATCGTGGAGTGATTTTATGCTTGATTTTCTACAAATGGTTGTAAGTGGAATTGCAGTGGGCAGTTCTTACGCCCTGATGGGCCTGGCCATGGTTATTATTTATAAGACCTCAGAGGTGGTCAATTTCGCCCAGGGTGAGATGGCGCTTATTTCCACTTTTCTCACTTACATGGTCCTTGAATACTACGGGTTTCCATTTTATGTGGCATTTCCCGGGGCGCTTGTCTTTGCCGTAATCCTAGGTTTTGTTTTGGAGTTTGCTGTCTTGAGACGGGCGAAAGAACCAAACATACTCGGCATGATCATTATCACTATCGGTCTGGAGATGATCCTGTTGGGATTTGTCTCCTGGAAATTCGGGGCTGATCAGAAGACAATGCCATTTCCCATTACTCCCTATGACAGCGTTACTCTTGGAGGGGTATTCGTCAGTTCACTTGAGGTACTTACCTTTGTTGTGGCACTCACTGTCATGATGATCCTTTTTCTGTTCCTCAAGTACTCCAAGCTGGGGGTGGCAATGAAGGCCACGCAGCAAAACCAGGTGGCCGCCCGGCTACAGGGAATAAGGACCAACCGCATCCTGATGATCACCTGGGGAATTTCTTCGCTGGTTGGGTGTTTGGCGGGCCTCCTTATATCTCCGACCATCATGCATCCATTTATGATGTGGGATCCGATGCTTAAGGGGTTTGCCGGGGCCGTAATGGGGGGGATGACTTCGCTTCCCGGTTCAGTGTTCGGCGCTTATGCCATCGGTATTATCGAGAATCTTTTTGGCGGCTATGTGTCAATCGAATTCAAATCGGTTGTTGCCTTTGTTATTATCGTTCTGGTGCTGTGCATTAAACCCAGCGGGCTATTTGCCCGTCACTATGTGAAAAAGGTGTAAGGATTGACGATTGATGGATATATGCATTATTCAATCGTCAATCGGCAATCGAAAATAGTCAATTGGCAATAGTCAATCGAAAATCGTTAACCTTAAACTAAAGGAGGAAGCTATGAAAAAGAGAGGTTTTTTGGTTTTGTTGTCAGTGTTGTTTATTATCTTGGGTTTTGGCATTAGTGCCATTGCAGAAGAGGGCGTCACGGACACGGAGATTCATATTGGGCAATGGGGGCCCCAGACCGGACCAGTTGCAGCCTGGGGTAACGTTGCCCGGGGAACGGATGCGCTCTTTAAGATGATCAACGCAGAAGGGGGCATCCATGGCCGAAAGGTTATCCACCATATGTTTGATGACGGCTACAACCCTGCAAAGACAAAAGCGGGTGTAAAACAACTTCAGGAAGGTATAGGAATGTTTGCCTGGGTATCCGGTGTTGGCACTGCGCCCGGTCTTGCGGTCCAGAGTTATCTCATGGACAGGAAAATTCCCTGGATCGGGCCTTCTGCAGGATCCCTTCACTGGATCACACCTCCACAGAAATATCTTTTTGGTGTTTATCCCTTGTATTATATCGAAGCGAAGGCCCTTTGCGAATACGCCGTTAAAAACATGGGGAAAAAGCGTATCGCCATTGCTTATCAGAATGATGATTACGGGAAGAACGGTGTTAAGGGCGCTGTTGTTGAGCTGGCAAAGCATGGCCTGAAGTTGGTGGCCGAAGTACCTGTAGAAGTCAGCGATGCGGATATGAAGCCCCATGTCATGTTATTGAAAAAGGCCGAGGCAGATGTTGTACTTTTATGGGTAGGCCCAACACACGCCGTTCGTATAGTTGGGACAAGTAAGGCTATGCAATTCGGCCCTCAATGGATGAGTACAAGCACATGCTCAGATTTTCCCTTTATGTACGAAATCAGTAAAGGCCTGTGGCAGGGTGTAGTTGCTGCCACTTTTGGTGAGCTCCCTGATTCTGACAACGCCTTACTGCAGAAATATAAAAGGGACGCATATGGCAAATTTGCTGCAAAGGATGAAAGGTGGGGTATCTTTTACTATGCGGGCATTCTATTTGCAGAACCTTTTGTCGAGGGCCTCAAGAGGTGCGGCCGGGATCTGACAAGGGAGCGTCTTGTAAAAGAGATGGAAGGCATAAGCAATTTTAGGGGGATTGGACCAAAGATCAGCTACAAGCCCCTTGACCTTAATGACCCATATGGCTCCAGACAGGGGGGGAAAGAGACATACCTGGTCGAGTGCCTGGAAGGCGGAAAATACAAGATGTTATGCGACTGGATTGAAGTTGAGTATCCATAGAAGATAAATGCCTTATGTCTGGAGGTTGGGAAGTGCTTCTATTTTTCAACCTCCAGAAGATGTCAACCTTTGTGGTTACATTTAATTCCTTGGTGTTTTTTTTGATATTGTAGTGTGGGTTGATAGGCCTTGATAAGTTGGGTTTCGCTAATTTTGTATAGTTTTCATCTATTGGTAAGGCAGTAAACTCAGATTAAAATAGCGAAACCCATCCCGCGTTTCGCGGGACTCAACACCAACCTACGAGATGGTTGAGCTTCAATTGAATCGATTTTGGATGTATCCTTTCAAACTACTTGGCGAAATGGGGTAATTCCATTTGACCTTTTTCAAAGTTGACAACCTGTCCATATCCTTTGGAGGTCTGGAGGCCCTCAAAGACATAACATTTGAGGTCCAGAAGGGCACTATTTTCTCCATTATTGGCCCAAATGGCGCGGGGAAAACCACCCTTTTTAATTGTATCAACGGGATTTATCGTCCCGGTACCGGGCGGATTATTTTCAAGGACAGGGAGATCCAGGGCAAGAAGCCGGATCGAATCGCGAGGCGGGGTATCGCCCGTACATTCCAGAATATCGAACTGTTTACGTATATGAATACGATGGAAAACCTGATGCTGGGGCGCCATACCTTTATGAAGACGGGCCTTTTCAGGGGAGCATTGATGTGGGGAAGGCGCTCTTTTGCAGGCCGTGAAGAAGTCGCTAACCGTAAAAAAGTGGAAGAAATAATTGATCTCCTGGATTTGCAATCAGTGAGAGGAAAACTGGTGGGAGGGCTTCCGTACGGTACTCAGAAACAGGTGGAACTGGGCAGAGCCCTGGCGCTTGAGCCAGAATTGCTTCTGCTTGATGAGCCTTCTGCAGGCATGAATTCCGAAGAAAAGCAGGATATGATATTCTGGGTCAAGGATATTCAGGGTGACTTGGGGGTTACTATACTGCTGATTGAACATGATATGAAGATGGTTATGGATATCTCAGACCGCGTCCTGGCTATCAATTTCGGCAAACCCATCATGGAAGGAACGCCTTCCGAAGTCCAGCAGCACCCTGAGGTCCT
>JAKLQB010000182.1 GCA_022013615.1 Desulfobacterales bacterium
AGAGACTGGCTAATCCTGAGTCCTTTTTTAGTATCATGGAGTATTTAAGCGCCTTGAAGGCGCCACAGTCACCATATCTTCCCACCCAATGGATTACCGAAACTCTGTGGGACAGCCTGACAGTCCCTGGTGGGAAAAGCCACATGTTTGCGGTTACGCTAACCTGGGTCACGGCTTTGTCAATGGTGGTTGTCAATGTATGGGTTGCACAGGCCGTTTATATTGATGGCTTTTCCAAATCTCAAGAGGCAAAAAAGAGACACACAGTGGGGGCAAAGATCCTTGATGTGTTCGTAAGGTGCCTTAAAAAACCATTTGGTGAAGATTTGGGCGCAATCATTGCCAAGGATCTTCGAACTTTTTTTCGGGATAATACCCAATGGTCCCAACTGATACTGCTCGGCGCCCTCGTGGTCGTATACGTGTACAACTTCAGTGTGTTACCCCTGGATAAGAGCCCGATTAAATTGGATTTCCTTCAAAATGAACTGGCATTCTTAAACATGGGCCTTGCGGGGTTTGTTCTTTCGGCGATTTCGGCACGCTTTATCTTTACGGCCGTAAGCGCTGAAGGGGAGGCCTATTGGATAATCAGTTCCTCGCCCCTGAGGCTCCGGCAATACCTGTGGGGAAAGTATGTATATTTTTTATTTCCCATGGTCTTTCTGGCTGAGGTTTTGGTTATTGTCACAAACTACCTTCTTGATGTAACGCGTTTTATGATGTTCCTGTCCTCGATTACCATGTTCTTCATGGTCCTTGGTATAGTGGCTCTGGGGATCGGTTTCGGGGCATTGTATGCCAATTTCAAATATGAAAATATCGCACAGCTCTCTGTCGGATTTGGCGGTGTGCTCTATATGATCGTAAGCTCAATTTTTATCGCAATTGTTATTGTACTCGAGGCGGGTCCTGTCTATATTCTGTTTATGTCCGATGCAAGCGGAAAAACGGTCACTGCATTTCAGTGGCTTCTAATAATTGCTTCATTCTTGATGGTAGTTTTGATAAATACCCTGGCAGTATTCAAACCCATGAAAATGGGCCTGAAGGCGCTTCGAGAGTATGAGGGATGATGCCATGTTGCCCAATGATCATTTACATGATGCCTGCTTCGAGTATGTTGGCAACCTCCACATCCATTCGCGCTATTCCGACGGGGCAGGGACTGTTCATGAGATCGCCCGCTCAGCTAAGCAGGTAGGTCTTGATTTCATTATCCTTAATGATCATAGCTATATGACAGATTCCCTTCATCTACAAGATGAAGGAGTTTACGATGGCCTTCTGGTTCTTTTGGGCCTGGAGATAGGAGGCAGGTATCATCACTATCTGGCCTATGACATAAAGGAAATGATTAATGGTCGCTCCTTGGGGCCCCAGGAGGTTATTGATCGGGTGAACGCACAGGGCGGATTTGGTTTTTTGGCACACCCCTTTGAAAAAGGTATGCCATTTACTGAAAAGTCTTTGGCCTATACCTGGAATGATCTTTCTGTCAAAGGTTATACGGGCGTCTGCATCTGGAACTTCTCCTCTCGCTGGAAAGAGCGCATAAAAAGCCTGTTTCACGGGCTGTTTTTTCTCCTTTTTAAATCTCAGTTCCTGAAAGCACCCAGCCGAAAAACCCTTTCCTTCTGGGACAGGTTGTGCCAGCAAAAAAAAACAGCAGGAATCGGTGGTTCGGATGCCCACGGATCTTTATTTAAGTGGCATGGGATCCGGCTGAAACCCCTTTCCTATGAGTACCTGTTGAATTCCATTAATGTTCATATTCTTTTGTATAAGCCCCTTTCTGAGGATTTTGCAGAGGCAAAGGCAGCAATATATGAGGCATTGAGACAGGGACGGGCATTTATTGTTCATGAAAATCTGGCGCCGGCCAAAGGTTTCAAGTACTATTATGTTTCAGATGAGGGATGGCATTTGACCATGGGCGAAGAAAGGCCATTCCAGACCGGCACCTTGTTCATTAAGATACCCAAAGAAGGTGAGATCAGACTTATCAGAGATGGGACTGTTGAGAAACGCTGGCGTGGGAGCCAGGTGTCTTTCAGAGTAGAACAAAAAGGCGTCTATCGTGTGGAGGTCTACCGCCATCTCTTTATTTTTGGCTGGAGACCCTGGATTTTTTCAAATCCGATCTATCTAAGGTAACTCGTAACCGTTCACGGGTTCAGAGGTTCAAGGTTCGGGGTTAGTGAAGGTTAACAAAAGAAAATCAACTCTGAACCTCTCGTATGTGACTCCGCAAGGCCGGTGTCGCTTTTTTGATCAAACTGGCAACTTCGGCGGTCAGAGGCGGCGCTGAACGATGAACTCTGAACCTTTCAACTCTTACGATAACTCAAAGACTGCGGCAATCCCAAGCCCGCCCCCGCCACAAATAGTTTCCAATCCATATGCGGAACCGCGCCTTTTCATCTCATGGAGTAAAGTCACTAATCTCATGGCGCCGGTAGCGCCGATGGGATGCCCAAGAGAAATGCCGGAACCATTGACATTGATCTTTTTATCAAAATCCTCCTTTTTAATCCCCATCATCCTGGCATCGGCAAGTGCCTGTACAGCAAATGCCTCCTGTATCTCAATGAGGTCTATCTGATCAATGGTGAGTCCTGCTTTCTTGAGGGTCTTGTCCACAGACGCAGGTACAGCGGGATAGGTGAGTGTCGGGTCGGCACCGGCGACAGCACAGGACCTGAAATAGGCCATGGGTTCAACGCCCAGTTCCTTTGCTTTTTCCTCGGTCATTAATACCACCGCGGCTGCGCCATCGTTCTCGGTGGATGAATTTCCGGCAGTACACACCCCGTCGGAATATACAGCCGGTAATCTGGCAAGTTTTTCAAGGGTAGTATCTCTTCGGGGTGTTTCATCGGTCTTAAATATCAATGTTTCCCCTTTCCTTTGCGGGATCGGCACAGGGACAATTTCTTCGCTGAATTTCCCCGCATCTATTGCAGCAATAGCTTTCTGGTGGCTTCGAAAGGCCCATTCATCAGCTTCCTGGCGTGTGATGTGTTCGTTCTTTGCTGCCTTTTCGGCCCAGGTCATCATGGAATTGAGTTCGCCGAACCTGTCGACAGGCTGGGACATAACTCTCGCACGCTGTATCCTGTCATAAACGGGGATTCCCCACATGGAAAGGGCTCCGTGTCCTTTTGGCATGAAGCCCCATTTCTCATCTACTTTTCCGCCCAGGCCCCACCTTATGTGGCCCGGCACATATAGTTCTGCCTGGCTCATACTGTCCATTCCGCCGGCAACGATAATGTCTGCGTTGTCGGTTTGGATTTTCATTACACCGAAAAAAATGGCGTCCAGACCGGAGCAGCAACGACGGTCCAGTGTTACTCCCGGTACTTCATTTGGCCACCCAGCCTCAAGAAGCGCCATGCGGGCACCATTTGCGCATTCGCCATTTTGATAGGACTGCGCCATTATCACATCATCTACAAGAACAGGTTCGGTTTTTGCCCTTTTTACTGCTTCATTAAGAACCAGGCTGGCCAATTTGTATACAGGAACATCC
>JAKLQB010000183.1 GCA_022013615.1 Desulfobacterales bacterium
CAGTGGAACGGCGAGAAATGGGTTATGACAGGGATCGTCGTAGAACCCATGAGGGAGTTTGTCAGGGGTATGATCGAGGAATCCGCGGCCAAATATGCCAAAGAGAAGGGGATCACACCGAAAACCTGTAAATGATCCGATGAAGTTTGATTCGGGTAGGGGAGTGTTAAAGCTCCCCTTCCCGCTTATTGCGTTTTCATTCATTGAAGAATATCTAAGCTGTCGTTGCGCCCCCCCAATCTATCGGGGGCGAAACAATCTAGTGTTTTTTATGATATTTCTATAAAATTGCAGCGGCCCTAAGCTCCGACTCGGCAGAGCGGCACGACTTGAACCCTTCGCCGGTGAGCCTGTCGAGAGCCTCAGGGCCGAACTGCTCGCCGACAAGTCTCGTCGCGGGCTCGCAATGACCCAAAACCAGATATTTCAAAGATCTCGGGCTTAAACGGGGGTGAAATGATACCATGGCCACTGAGCAACAGCCATTACTCAAGGTTAATAACATCGAGGTCATCTACGAGCATGTGATACTGGTCCTGAAGGGGGTCTCCCTCGATGTCTATGAAGGGCAGATCGCTTCTCTCTTGGGCGCCAATGGCGCCGGTAAGAGCACCACACTGAAGGCCATTTCCAATCTGGTCAAGGCAGAGCGTGGCGAGGTGACCAAAGGGACAGTAGAATTTGACGGGAAGCGGGTTGACAGGCTGTTTGCGCCCCAATTAGTAAAAATGGGCCTTATCCAGATAATGGAGGGGAGACACACATTTGAGCATCTGACCGTTGAAGACGACCTCCTCACAGGCGCGTATACAAGGGGTCGAGACAAAAAAGGGACTAAAGAGGCCCTTGAGAAGGTCTATACTTATTTCCCCCGTCTCAGGGAACGCCGCAACGCCAAGACCGGATACATCTCCGGAGGTGAGATGCAGATGTGCGCAATCGGACGTGGCCTCATGGCAAAACCCCGAATCATGCTATTGGATGAACCCTCCATGGGACTGGCTCCATTATTGGTGGCAGAGATCTTTAACATCATCCAGCGTCTCAATAAAGAGGAACACGTGGGCATGCTCTTGGCTGAACAGAATGCGGCCATGGCCCTCGAGTATGCCGAGTACGGTTATGTAATGGAGAATGGTCGCGTTGTCCTTGACGGTGATGCTGAGACCCTCAGGGACAATGCCGATGTGAAGGAGTTCTACTTAGGGTTGACTGCCGTGGGAAAGAAGAGTTACCGGGATGTGAAGCATTACCATAGGAGGAAACGCTGGTTGGCATAAAATGAATGTGGGTTGCCGGTTTCAAATTCAGGTCAACTCAAGAGTGTATCCTCCCGTCGAATGTGTCCTGTTTTTCTTGATCCTTTTCAAAATTGTCCGTGTAATTGCCGCTCCTTTCTCTGGTTGAATTTCCTTTCGTTTTATTGACTCCTCTATCATCAAACGTGCCTCATCAAATGAAAGACGGATTTCACTTCCATAAAAGGAAAACGGCTTCTTCTCATGGGAAGAGAAATGCATTTTACTCTTTATATATTTACTTCTTTTTTCCATCCTCTTTTTGCAGTCGTTCTCCACGATCTGTGAAAGTGCCTTGACACATATCTTTTGAAAATTCCGCCTTACACCATATAATATATTTTCAAGTTCCTTTGAAACCTTGATTGCCAGAAGCCCGTTTGCAAAGATCCCTCCCATGGCATTGTATTCCTTGGTGAATACAGGTAAGAAGAACCTTTTCCCCACCTTTAAATAATTTTTCAGCTCTGAAACAAGGTGATTACGAATTTCCGTACCTTTGGGTCTGTCCCAGTCGTAAACAAATTTTTTATTGCGTGTAGCAATAAAAACATCAACGTCCTCTATTTCAGAAATCTCTAAATTGGTATTCAAAGCGCTTCCGTAAAAAAAGGCAAAGACCACATCTTGGCTTTTGGTTACCCTGTTCACAAATTCCCATATACTTTGAGAGTCGTTGTCAAATTTTTCCAGCACTCTAAAGACCAAATCTATTGTCTCTTCTGCTGTTTGTCCGGTGTCAACAAAGAACCTGTAATCAGGTTCAATGAATGCCGGTTTCGGATAATCTGCACTCATGCTTTTGATATTCTCTATCAGCAGGCCCAGGAGGCTGTCTTCAAATCGATTTTTTTGACACTGCTTCATGATATGTAAGTATAGAAGTCCTGTCAAGAAAGAGGCATCCTTGATCATGCCTTATCCTCTTGACAATATCC
>JAKLQB010000015.1 GCA_022013615.1 Desulfobacterales bacterium
AGCGGTCGGTTTTCCCGTACAAAACGTTTTCAAAATGACGTATGGTGATAAGAATGCAACCTTTGAACCTCTGAACCCGTGAACGGTTACAATATATTTAGCGGGATCATAGGACAAATCGATGGGGACGTTAGTGCAGAGCGTGCATAAACCTTTTATAACCTCCTTAATGAGACAATCTGTTGTACGCTTTATTGGATGAAGGTAACTCCTCTATGTAATCTCCATAGTCAATGCCGTTATGCTGCAGGGTGTCGCTTAATCCCCAGAGTTTGGCTACAATATCGGTCATAAAGATCCTTTTCTTTGACAGGATCAACAGGAATCATAATCCCTTTTTCATCCATCAGTTATCCTCCATTTATTCTAAACTGTAGAAAGTCATATATCTGATCTTTAGAGCATTGCTACAGCCTGCTCAGTGTTGTTTATATCTTCATCGTAAGATTCCTATATTCGCAATAAGGGAAGCAGCAGATGTCGCGGGAGCCGTCAAGATTAATGCGCACGAACCCTTCCCCGCAGTTCTCGGCAAGGCCCAACCGACGGCGGGTGTAATCATCGGCAGCCACAGTTACTCCTGATCTTTGTCCCAGTCGGGTAAGAAGGCTGAAAGCGCCCGATAGTTCGTCCGTTCTCGGGACGAATTCATGTCTTGCACCTTTATAACCCAAAAACAGCAGACAAACGGCCTTATGCAAAATAGCTTGCACGGCCCACTCTGTCACTTGTTTCAGCCCCTTGCGGAGCAATAGCAGGTTGATTACAGCCCGGGGATGGGCTGCAAGAACGGTCCACTCTCCCTTGCCAGCCGAGACGCCAAAGCTGTACAGCAGGCCTGAATCGGCAAGGGCCATTATCTGTCCGGGATCGCGGGCGTTTGTAGTTAATCCGGCGCGCAGTCCCCGCTTGCGGGCGGCATCAAGTAGCACGGGTAGAGCTGGGTGGAGCGTAGGTTCACCGCCACCCAGGGCCACCGAGCCAACGTCCTCTGAGATCAGTTCATCAAGTAGCGCAACAAACTGGGCCACTGGCATGTCCTGCTCGGCCTTTGTCTGGTCGCAATAGGGGCAGAGGTTGTTGCAGCGTTGTGTGATCTCCACCGATGCCAGTCGAAACCGGTCATTTGTCCAGAGGGGCCCCTTTGTCATCAGTATCCTTCTTCCCTGCTATCAGATCGTCACGATCGCCCCATGGCGGGCTATGCAGATCGTTGTGCAGGAGTCGCAGGGCGTCCACCCCATCATTAGTATAGACCTCGCTTGCCTGTTCGATTATGGATTCCAGCCGCTTTGTCAGGAAAAGGCGTGCTGGACCCTGGCCCCGACATTCGGTCCAGAGCAGCCAGGCCAGGGCTGCCTGCCTGTATAGGTAGGTCAACGGCTCGGCCGCAGCCATAATCCACTTTTCTACGCTTTTACCCAGCCGGACGGCCAGTGCGGCCCAATGGATTCGTTCAACCGGACCCATGTTAGCCGGATCCAGGCGCGCAAGTTCATATTCCATCACGGACTCGGATCTCGTGTTCACTTCACGAAAGGCCTCCTCCGCCCGCTTGACTGAATCCTGAACCCAGAGATGGCCTACGGTCGGGTAGCTGGCCCGTGCATTTAGTACATTCGTTCCATATTTTTCCATCAGTTGGTGGCGGTGGGTTGCCATCGAAGCTGGCAGGTCAACTGGCATCTGAAATATCCCCAGTTCCTCCCAGGCCGCCGCATGGATTGTGTCGGCCAGATCGCGTACATACTGCTCACGGGTCTCTGGAGCCGTTCCGCCCTGGGGAAGAAGCAGGGTGTCTCGCAACTCGAACTGGCCCAGACCGTTCTCCGCTGCCCGGCTCAGCAGTTTCTTCACCTGCGCCTCATCTATTGCCTCCCGGTTGCCAAAGGAGGGTGGGTGGCCTCCGTCATTAGGCGTTTCTAAGCAAAACCCCTCCCAGGCCTGCTCGTATTCAGGGCCAAGCTCTTGAGCCAGGCCGTTAAGCTGTCGGCCCAAGGCCTGGGCCTGGAAAAAGTCTATGTGCCGCAATACGTTCTCAAACTCTTCGGCCAGCGATACAACAAGACCCGGATCGCTGCACTCTACTAGCAGTTGGCGCATTTCTTACTCCTTCATATACCCTCTATACTATCTGACAGTTCACGTATTTGTAGCACTTACCTTCCCTGACGAGTTCAGTCTTCATTTACGGGAAGAGATGCGGGTTATCTAGGAGGCTGTCCGAGAATAGACTGATTGGCCCATTTTCTCGAAACAATTTTGGAATTATTTTGAAGGATATGCGTCTCTAAATCATAAGTCAACTAAAACACTGTGATAATGGAACGGGAAAGATTAGTGAAAACAACAAGATATAGTGTATTAGACATTGACAACCGCTATACTTTGTGGTAACCTTCTTTTACGATTTTAACAGTCAAAGGGAGTACCGCAATGCCGATTCCTTTCAAAAAAGACCCGCTTGAGTTTAAACAAAGAGCACTGTTTGCCACCAATGTTTTTGATTTATTACCGGCGGATCATCCATGTTTTGTTTACGAGGACATATTTCAACAACTTGACACATCAAGCGTTGAAGAACAATTCAGCGTTCGTGGTCAGAATGCCTATCATCCGAAACTAATAACGGGCATCCTGATATATGCTTACAGCCAAGGGGTGTTCAGCTCTCGTGAGATAGAAAAGAGATGCCATGAAGATATTGGGTTTATGTTTATATCGCATTGTAACTGTCCTAATTTCAGAGTACTGAGTGACTTCAGGAAAGACAACTACGAATTTTTTAAGGAGTGCTTCAAGTCCCGCCGAGGCGGGACTGGCGATGGAAGCCGGGATGGTATCGCTTGGCCATGTAAGTTTGGATGGATCGAAGTTTAAGGCAAATACCTCGAAGCATAAGGCGATGAGTTACGGGCGACTCAAGGCAAAGGAAAAGGAACTGACTGAGGAGATTGAAGACCTGATAGCAAAAGCAGCCAAATGCGATGAAGAAGAAGACGAAGAATATCAGGATAAGACCGGCTATGAGATACCTGAAGAACTAAAGATCAAAGAGAAAAGGTTAACCAAGATCAAGGAAGCCAAAGAAGCATTAGAGAAGAGAGAGCAGGAACTGAATCCTGGCAAAAAGATAGACGACAAGAAGCAGATAAGTTTTGCGGATAAAGAAGCTCGGATCATGGGGAAGAAAGGCGACTTTGATTATTCCTATAATGGCCAGATAAGTGTTGATGAAGACAATCAAATAATTGTAGGGCAGCATTTGAGTCAAAACGCGAACGACAAACAGGAAGCTGAGCCGGGATTAGAAGAAATTAAAGAAACAACGGGTGACTTACCAGATAAAATGAGTCTTGATAACGGTTACATGTCAGGTAACAATCTTGAAGCGTTTGAGGGCAAAGAGACAGATGTTTATATAGCGACCGGTAAGGGTGAGAAAAAGGATCACAGAGAAATAGAAGATTCAAATCGAAAGATCAAGAAAACTGACTTCAGTTATGATGAAGATAAAGATTGTTTTGTTTGTCCTGCTGGCCATGTTTTGGAATTAAAGACAGAGAGTAGTGATGGTAAGAAGGTTTATCAAGGGGATAAAGATGAATGTGATATCTGCTTTTATAAAGCCAGGTGCTGCAGTTCAAAGAGAGGGGAACCTCGTACCATAAATACCGATGACAAAGAACCATTACGCCAGAAAATGAATGAAAAGATGGAGCAAGAAGCATCAAAAGAGATTTACAAAAAGCGGAAAAAGATTGTTGAACCTGTCTTTGGTCAAATAAAGAATAGTGGATTCCGAGGTTTTAGTTTACGGGGTCACGAAAAGGCGAGCGGGGAATTTTCGTTAGCTTGTGCGGTCCACAACTTTAAGAAGATTGTAAAAGCCATAATATGTGGGAAGGTATGCCTTGAATCAAAGGGATTAGCCCCAGTGGTTGCCTAAGAAGGGCAACCGGGACTGTATTTGGCGGAAAAAGCGAGTTTCCGGGGAGCTTTTTCCTCTATTTCCGCAAAAAACTGCTTGTTCGACTATCCGGTCTCAATTTTAAGATGCCTATTTTTTTGTAATCGTGAATTGTCGGACAGCCTCCTAGCCCCCAAGTAATGTTGTCAGTCATGTGGCTTCTCCTTACGAAAACGGCACAAATGGGGTTTTATTTCCATCTTGCGATTCGAAGGGAATAGTCCAGGTTTTCGGATACGTCTACAAGTCGTTGCATATGATCGCCGGTGACCAGTATCAAATTGTATTGAATGGCCTGTGCTGCTATCCAGATATCATTCTCCTGGACACCGAGTTCCTTAGCGCTCGTTCGTTCAATAAGGTCTTCCGGCCATTTTACAGTCAGTCTTCCTCGGCGATCTCTTGGTGAAAATTTCTTAAACAGTTCTGCTCGTAAATCCGAATAGGGACCAATGGTATGCTTATCAATATCAAGTATAAAGGGATGGTTCGACATTTCGTGCCTGACTTGATTCTGACTATCTATATCCATCTCTGGGGTTATCTTCATCCCGTATTCTATTTCTGCAAGGACAATAGTGGATAGCCAGACTGGGGATTGAGAGACGCTTGCGAAAAAAGCTTTGACAGTATCATGTTCAGGATGCCGCGCATTCCAAAGAGGACTGACGGCATTAGTATCAAAAAGGTATCCGTCCATCAGGATTGCCTTGCCTCAATGTCCATAAAAAATTCATGCATGTCTTCGGAATCAAAAGGCGTGATTCTCTTTAGAAGTTCTCCTGCACTTGCCTGTTTCAAATCCATCTCGATATATTTATGTAGCGGGATACAGGGACGAAAATCCTCCGGAAAATAATCAGGGAAATCAAAAGGAACGGGTCGCGGGTGTCCTCGAAAAAGCTCCAGCAATTTCCGTTCAAGTCTTGGAGGTAGGTCGTAGGCTTTCAAAATAAGGCTGTCCATTTCCATCAGTGTTTGAGAGCAATCTTGAATGTTTGATCCCACAACCGTTTCCTCCTTAAGGCTTGATCTAAGTGCCTTATAATACTTTGCAAGATAGGTGATCCTTTTTTCATCGATCATCTGTGTTAATGGTATAGGAATTTGCTCTAAAGCCCTAATTCGATTATCACGCTTGCCACCCTTTGAAAATAGCGCAGCATTAGCTAAGGGGGAATTAACAAGTGCTGAAAGCACCTCGATATTGATATCTGTTTTCGGCCAAATCCCAATGAAATTTTGATAACAAACTAAACCGGCTGAATCCGGATAAGCCACGATCCGCCATGGGCCACGGCGAATAATATGCCGATTTACGATAGCCTTCGGTTTGTCCCAAGGAAAGAAGTGAGCTTTTCTTCGACGAAACTTTTCATCTACGTTGAGATATATAAATCCTTGAGCCCAGAATGGTTCGAGTTTACCCGGAACTTTATCTAATCCTTTTCTGAACTTAGATTTTGGTTCAGAGGCCACCAAGACGCCTATATTCTTTTCGAGTGGCCGATTCCACTGAATCCCTTGGTGAAATATAGCAATATCCTCGAAGCGAGGGTAATCCTTAAGCCAATCCCAAATCTCCCAAAGGGGTGGATTCCAGAGTCTAGAGGGAGGGGTGTGAATAGACCGACTTAGGTCTCTGCTAACTGCTTTCGGCAACCGACCTATTTCGAGGAAAGACTTTCTATCGTTTTCCCTCACCCAGAACGTCTTAGTAGAAATATTCGCTTTAGTGGATTCGTTTCTCTCTGAGGCAAGGACGAGCATGGTTTCCTGATCAGAGAATGCGAAGATACGATCTGGCAGGGCTATGGTTTCTATGTCCCTGTAGTTCCGAGCTATCCTGTCTTGAAGATCAGAATATTTCTCACCTAAAATGGCTGATTTTGGCAAAACAAAGCCCAACATGTCTGGTGGATGTTCGAGGACTCTGCGTAATACCTCATAAGGCTTATGGACACTCTGGGCATTGTCCCTGTAACGATTTCTCTCGGCCAGGGTGAAATCTTCGAATGGGGGGTTGCAAAGCACGACTCGGGACGTTTTCAGTTCCTTCTCAAAAGCATCGCTGCAAAAAATATCCTCGCCTATAATATGCCATCCGTCCGGATTGGGATAGTCCGCCAACATGAGAGATAGGCGACACACCTCAGCTGCGAAAGTGTCAAGCTCAATAGCTGTCAATCGGTCTTTCAGATAGCCATGTCTCTGCTGGTCTGTCCACGAAGCCGGTAATAATTCTCGTAGGCGACGGAGGGCAGCAACCAAAAAAACGCCATGGCCGGCGCAAGGCTCCAGTACGTAGCGCGCACCAAGCGGCAATGACTCAAACGGGAGACGATCCACCATAAGCTCAGCTATTATGGAAGGAGTGCTGTGTGTGCCAAATTGTTTCCTGGTTTCCTTCCGAATGAGAGTGTTTTCATAAATAAAAGCCAGATCTTCCACGGAAAGGTTTTGAAAGTTAAAAGCGCTCCGGAATCTATCCCACACAACTTGTTGCGTGTTGGGTTCGTCCAGAATCTTCTGAGTTTCAGCTTCGAAAGGCCCATAAAACTCCTGGACTCTGTCAATGATAATATTTGCATCAGGAGTGGACCAATCTCCTGGATGATTTCTGTCATTAAATATCTTTGCCGCGAGGAAGCGAAAAACAAGACGAAAAAGAGAGGTCTCCTCGGGCTTAGTTCCTGATGTGCTTTGATAAGAAATGATAGCTTTGCTAAGTATATCCTTTAGCAATCGATCCAGTTTTCTATGGATCATGCCTTTAAGAGCAGGCAGAAGGCCCGTATCAACAAAATCGAGCTGATAGGGCTCCGTCAATGGAGTGATAGCCTTGGCGCGAAAAATAGCTTCAGGGCTCCACTTCTTTCTATTTACCTTAAAGGCTTGGTGAATATCTCTGGCCGGTATTGACTCTAAAAAGACGGCTTCTCCGGTGGCCTGAACACGGTAGCGGTCAAGATGGTCTGGAAATGCCTCGAAAAACATTGGGGCGCCCAGGGTTCGATAGACCGAAATATTCTTGGGACCCGACTGACCATTTGCTGTCAAAACCCCGATGCAAGCATTGCGGTAGGAAGGCGGCCATTGCGCGAATGCCGCTAAAGGGATATTCAGATCTCGAGTTCCAGAAGTAGCTGCATCATCGAAGGCATAATGTTCCTGTAATAGGTTGTGTAAATAACCCAACCCTCTCAATTCATTGCGGATAGTGCTTAAGACGCTCATCTTGACTGCCTCCGCTGATTTGTCTCGTATGCCGCTACCCAAGGGGGAAAGCAGTGACTTTTTTTCCACCCGCTAAAAGACCTGATCGCTTTACAAGAGAACCGTCGTAATTTTGCAACCTAACTACCTCTGCACCAATTTGCTCCGTATCAAAACGGAAATAGTGCTGTCTCGTTATGGCACTGAAGTATTTCCCTTTCTCAACAACAATCATATCTACCCCATCAGTGTAGATGATCAGACGAGAAAGGGGTTCATCATCCGGCAACATTGCAGAAAGATTCCTTATGCCTTCTCTTACCTTTTGGAGACTTAACCCTCTTCTTTTCAATGAAACCAATACTCGTAACTTGACAATATCTTTAAAAGAATAAAAAGAAGACTTCCCCATTCTTTCCGGAGAAATAAGATTAATTCTGACCCAATATTTCAGTTGATTAAGGCTCGATCCAGTCAGTTTTCGGACCAGTTTTGTTGGATAAATATTATTCATTATATTTTTTGGTTGAAAAATTGGAAAATATCAGGCTTTTTTCAACCAATTTAAACCTAAAAAGATTCGAGGTCAAGAACAAAGCTATGGCTGACATAAGGATGAGCATATGGAACCGGGGTGTTGGTTCTAAAACAATTTTATAACTTGATCTTTCTCTCATTCATTTTGTACCATCAAATTGTAAGATCCTTATCTGAAATTGACAGTTCCTTATGAAAAGATATCGCGATTATAATAGTTATCTAAGAGAAATCTTCGGAGAACGAGTTCAAAAAATCTCCCTGGACGCCGGGCTGGGCTGCCCAAATCGGGATGGAACCATTTCCCGAAAAGGCTGTATCTTTTGTGACCAGCGAGGCTCCGGAACAGGTGCATTGATCAACCACGGGCTTTCGGTTGATCAACAGAATATCCGTGCCCGGAAGTTTATTCAAAAGCGCTACGGGGCCAAAAAATTCATCGCTTATTTCCAATCCTTTACCAACACCTATGCCCCCCTCTCTGACCTGAAAAGGCTTTACGATCAGGCGTTGACCCAGGATGATATAGTAGGCCTTTCGGTGGCCACAAGGCCGGATTGTGTAGACAGGGATATCTTGGAACTTTTGGGGTCTTATCAACGGGACTATCTGGTTTGGATTGAATACGGTTTGCAGTCAGCCCATCACAGGACCCTTGACCGGATCAACCGTGGGCATGATGTGGAATGTTTTGAACGCAGTGTATCCATGGCCAATGAATATGGACTAAACATCTGTGCACACATTATACTGGGCTTGCCCGGTGAAAATCGCGAAATGATGCTGCAAACCGCCCATTTTCTATCCGGCCTTCCTATCCATGGGGTCAAGATCCATTTACTATATGTGGTCAAAGGGACACCCTTGGCCGAATTATACCAGAAAAACGAAGTTCGCTGTCTGGGACAAAAAGAGTATGTGGATCTTGTCGTGGATTTCCTGGAGTTAC
>JAKLQB010000184.1 GCA_022013615.1 Desulfobacterales bacterium
ACCTGATTTGCTACGTATTATCTCTTACTATATATCGGTAGTTGAGTGATATTTGGTTTTTTGGCAAGAAAACACAGGTCAGAAATCCGTCAAATTTTGGGCTGATTCCATTGGATATCACAGATTTTGTCGTTTTATGCAGATTCCGGTGAAAACTGCCACCTGTTCCGGAAATAACTTTACCACTTAATACCCCATCCAATTCTCGTATTTACAATAATACCAAAGTGGCAGGTTTGCGTCAATTATTTGAGTACATTTTTCTTACTGAATCTCCTTTCAATTCGATTCTGTGAGCGTTATGAATTATCCGATCACAGATGGCATCCGCAATAGTCGGATCTCCGATAATTTCATGCCAATTGGGTACCGGCAATTGAGATACAAAAACTGATGATTTTCTACCATGTCGATCCTCAAGTATTTCCAACAACGTAAGACGACTCGGAGCATCAAGAGGCTCAAGGCCAAAATCATCGAGGATAATGACGTCCATCTTTAGAATCTTAGTAAGCTCTTTGAGATAGCTTCCATCAGCCCTGGATAACTTCAAGTGGGCAAAAAGTTTTGAGCAGGGATAGTAAAGAACCTTGAACCCATACATACAGGCTTGATGCCCTAATGCAGAGGCAATAAAACTTTTCCCTGCTCCTGTTGGCCCCGTCAAAATACAGTCCTTATGAGATTCTATCCACTGACAGTTGGAAAGGCGAAGCAACTGATTTTTATCAAGATCCCTTTTCAGTGTAAAGTTGATCTCCTCGAAAGATGCCTTGTAACGAAAACGGGCTCCTTTTAATAGACGTGTGAGTTTGCGATTGTGACGGTCATCCCACTCGGCATCAACCAGATGAGAGAGCAGTTCATCGGATGTAAACTGATTTTTGGATCCTGACTCCATAGTGCTGGCGAATGCCCTTACCATCCCATAAAGCTTCATCTGTTGAAGTTTCTGAAGCGTGGCCTGATTGTTATTCATAGGTGTCTCCTTTTTACTGATAGTATTTACTTCCTCGAACGTTTTCATGTAATGGGATGGAATGCTCTTTTTGTTCTGAAAAAAGATCTTCTTCAAGACCTCTGTCAAGAATATTTTTTATGCGCCTGTAAGAATAAAACCCAAAGTTGAGGGCTTTCTCGCAAGCCTTTTCCAATCTGTCCGGTCCATGCTCTTTTACAAGATTAAGGATGCCCATACATGTTTTGAATGCCTGTTCCGGATGTTTCCGGCTTTTGAGAACTACTTTGATCATCTCTGCGACATTACCTCCTATAGATTGCGCCCACCGGATAAAACGCTCCGGGCTCCATTCAGCGTAATTTCTATGGTTGGCCGGCATATGGGTGTGCAGAGTTGTATATTTGTTTGGGGCACGATCTCTCTTATGTTGTGCTATTCTTATGTTGTCATAATAGATTGCTACAATCCTGTCATCATAGATGACCCTAACACGCTTTCCCTTGAGCTGCCATGGTACACTGTAATAATGCCTATCCTCCCGTAGCTCAACGTGGTAGTTGAACTGCACGGTAAGCTCCCGACATTGCTTTAAGGCATATTTTTCTTTTGGGAGAGCTTTAAGAGCCTGTTTTTCAATCTTTTCAAAAAGACCTCTTCTAGAAATCTTTAACCGCTGAAACTGCGTGTTGTTATGCTGCTCCAGGAGAACCCATATGGCCTCGTTGAGTTCCTCTAATGAAAAGAAGGTTCTGTTTCTAAGCGGAGCATAGATCCTTTGGTAAACAATCTTTACAGCATTTTCTACAAGTGCCTTATCCTGCGGTCGGCGGACACGAGCCGGTAAGATAACTGTTCCATAATGATCAGCAAAGTCATCAAACATGAAATTGATCCTTGGTTCATATTTATTACTATTGGTTACACCGGATTTTAAATTATCCGGCACGACGGCATTAGTGACCCCTTTAAAGTATAGGAAAGCTCGTTCATTAGACCTGATCCAATCTTCTGATTTCTGGCTGAATGATCCTTCCACATATGTCAATTGACTGGCTCCGAGTATAGCCACAAATACTTCTACTGAATGGATCTCTCCGGTTTTAGGATCAACTATTTCAAGCTTATCACCCGCGTAGTCCACGAACATCTTATCACCGGCTTTATGGTCAATATGCATGGTCAATTTAGATGCATTTCTCCATACCTGAAAATGATAACAGAATTGCGAATAGCTGTATCCATCAGGATATTCTTTCTGATACTCGGTGTACAAAATCATCAGGGTTACACCGGTCTTCTTGAGTTCTTGTATGTAACCAGGAAATTTTTCTATAAGCTTTTCACATTTTGCATTTCCGCTCCTCTTCTTTTCAAACAGGGACAGGAGCTGACTATCAGGCATTTTCTTGGTCTGCTCATAAGTAAGTCCACTTGATCTGAAATCTTTGATGTACTGGGCTACAACAGGTCGTGAAATATTAAGCGCCTTGGCGATCTGCCTTTCACTCAGCTCACTGGTCTCTTTTAAACGTATGATACCCCGAATCTTCTTCATATTTATCCTCTTTCGCGCCATTTCTATCTCCTCTTCAGTAGTTTTAGTAAAGAGGAGGTATTATCTCATTTTGGCGAGAAATGGATGCTTATGAACCAGTTTTAGGATTCCGGAAATTATCCAAAAAGTGGTAAACTTTCCTCCGGAATGGGTGGCAGGTTTCACCCGGAATCAGTGGCAGGTTTATTCCAGAATGGGTGGCAGGTTTGCGCCAGAATCTACATTTTATGCATACTCTCAATAAATCACCAGGTCGGCAATAAAAATGTAGGCACAAGATATTGTTGTCTACCTTCGCAACGTCAGTCCGGGCGATTAAGAGAGGAGGAGGATATGAAATATCTTTTTGTTTGCCGCAGGATGGTTGATATGCATATAAAGAAATACCAGGTGA
>JAKLQB010000185.1 GCA_022013615.1 Desulfobacterales bacterium
TATCCACCTGATTTGAAGACCTGCAAATCCTTCACCCTTCCATTAGAATCAACAAGGACCTCCAGGACAACAGTCCCTTCATACCCCCTTTTTCTGGCAAGCCTGGGATAATGGGGTGAGGGGTTCGTTCGATACATGGGCCTTGCCTCACGTAAAACCTGCGCTGGTGGCATTGAGGCAATGCGAGTTTTCTCCTCAACTCCCTTTTTCTCTAAAATATCCTCAGTAAAATCCTCCCAGGGTTCAAAAAGCTCTTCTACGATCTCTGGTTGTTCTGGTTCTGGAAAGGGTTCTGGTTTTAAAGGGGGAGGTGCACTATCAGTCACCCTGGGGACATTTTCTTTCTTAGATTGGGTGAATGCCTTTGCAGGTTTTTGGGGCTTTTGCTTGGGAATATGCTCTCGTTCCTTTTTCTTAACAACAGGGGCAGTCTCGTTTGGATAAATTTTTTGCCTCTTTAGGACAGGTTTCACTTGCGGCCTTTCTGGCTGATAGTAGGAGAGAGTCAGGGTCACAACGCGAAGCCTGGGTTTGTGGAGGGCTTTTTTCTTGATCCAGCCAGGCTCTGCTCCCAGAAGAATTCCATGTATTGTCAGGGCCAGTCCCGCAGCGAGTAAAAGCCGTTTCATGGCTGTTGATCTACCTCTGCCTGGAGGGAAATCCTGTGAAGTCCTGCCTTCCTGATCTCATCCAGGACCCGAAATAGTCTCTGGTATGGAAGGTTGCGATCGCCAAAAAGCAAAACACCGGGTTCCTTGTCAGATTGAGCCCTTCTTTTCAAGGTCTCTGATAGAGAATCCAGGGGGACTTCTTCTTTATCCACGTAAATAGTACCATTCGACTTTACAGACACTGACAGCACCAGATGTTTGTCGATTTTGGCAGTAGTGGAGGTGGGGAGCTCAACAGGTAAACCGCGATGTACGGCCATGGAAAGCATAGCATAGATAAAAAACACGAGGAGGAGGAAAACAATATCAATAAGGGGCAGCATTTCAATGCGCGGTTTTCGTGCTGTTTGTGTATCTATTTTCATGCTTTGCCCCTGTTTTGCCCCTCTGGTTCACGGGCCAGCTTTTCATAAACGATCTCCAGGCTTGTGGCGTATTTCTCAATGGTCAGCGCAGCGTTTTCTACACGGGAGTTGAAATAGTTATAGGGAAAGACCGAAAGGATTGATATCCCAAGGCCTGTTGCCGTGGTGATCAATGCCTGAGCGATTCCGGCTGTTACGGCCTGGGGGTGTTCGATGCCGCTGCTTCCCAATAGATCAAAGGAACTAATGATGCCAAGTACTGTTCCGAATATCCCCAGAAGGGGAGCTACGGTAATCATGGTATCCAGGACGTTCATATATCGGCGCATTCGCTTGATCTCTTCAGCAGCAGCGGATTCCATTGCCTTAATCATGGAAAATTCCCTGTGAAGGATTCCGCTTACAAGGATCCTGATTACAAAATCCTTTGACCCTTCCACCTCTCCCTTTACCGCTGCCCAATTGCCCTTCTGGCATAACTCAAGGACCCGATCTATGAGTGTCTGATTCCCTCGTACGCCCTCTCTGATCCAGAACATTGTGCGTTCTATGATCACGGTGAGGGCAATTAGTGAGCAGGCCAAAAGGGGGTACATAACCGGGCCGCCTTTTATGAATATATGTATCATAGCGCTTTCCTTTATTATGCTAAGCTTACCCTTGGGCTTCCCGCAGCCGGGTTTTTGTCGACAATCACCGGGCATTCATACACGGCTTTAATATTGGAAGCCGTAATGACTTCGTCCGGCACACCTGTTGAATAGACGCGTCCATCCTTCAACATGACCATTCGGTCACAGTACCGGGACGCCAGATCGATATCATGGGAAAACACCACTACGCTCAGGCCCCTCTCATGCGTTAAGGAAGAAATCAAGTCGAAGATTTCCTTTTTGTACCTTAGATCGAGGAAGGATGTGGGTTCGTCTAACAGAATAACCGTTGGTTCCTGGGCAAGCGCCCTGGCTAAGAGTACCCGCTGTTTTTCCCCACCGGAAAGCTCATGGATGGATCGCTCCGCCAGATCAAGACATTGGGTGGCCTGTAAAGCCCTGGAGGCCGCCTCCATATCGCGCCTGCCCTCAAACTGAAAGCGCCCCAGACGCGGAAAACGCCCCATGAGAACTACCTCAAGGGCAGAAAAGGAGAAATAAAAATGGGTTTCCTGGGCCACCATGGCCACCTCTTTTGCCACATCAGATCTGGTGTATCTGGATACAGGCCGATCTTTGAGCAGCACTTCCCCTTCTTGAGGGGTCAGTATTCCGTCCACCACCTTTAAAAGCGTGCTTTTGCCCGATCCGTTCGGCCCCAGCACGGCCAAAAGCTCACCCGGTTTGACATCAAGATCCAGATCCCGGATAGCCCAAAAGCCGTCATATCTAAATCCAACCTTCTTTAAGCTCAAGACCGGGTCCATCTACTTCCTCTTGTTTTAAGCAGGTAAATGAAAAAAGGTGCCCCGATAAATGCGGTGATTACGCCCACAGGTAGCTCACTTGGGGAAATAATCGTTCTGGCCACCGTATCCGCGGCAATCAGGAAAACCGCCCCGCCCAGAGCTGAAACGGGCATCAGAAGGCGATGATCAGAACCAAGGACCATCCTCCCCAGATGGGGGACGATAAGGCCCACAAATCCTATTAGACCGGAAAAAGATACCACAAGACCGATAACCAGAGAGACAACGAGAAAGCAAATCATCTTTGTCCTTTTTATGTCAACGCCCAATTGGAGTGCAGTTTCCTCCCCGGCTGTGATTAAATTTAAATGTCTTGAGAGGCCGTAAAGTATGATAAAAGCCATAACAACAACCGGAGCAATTATTGTAAACTGGACGTAGGCGCTTTGAGAAAGATCACCATAAAGCCAGAAAAGCATGGTGTGAAGACGATCGTCAGCCGCAGTGGAAATAAAAAACATGATGATGGCCGTGAAGAATGCATTGATAATTACGCCTGCAAGCAGGATAGTTGAGGATTCCATGCCCATTTTCCTCTGCCCCATGACCAGCACGAGATAAATGGTCAACATGGCTCCGGCAAAGGACAGGAGGGGTATCCCCAGGTTAAAACTGAATCCAAGCATGATGCCGAGCACCGCCCCGAAGGCCCCACCGCTGGAAACGCCCAGGATAAAAGGATCGGCCAGCGGATTCCGTAAAATGGCCTGAAAAACCAGACCCCCGAGGGAGAGCGAAAAACCGGCGAGTCCTGCGGAGATAATCCTGGGAAGCCTGATATTGAGGACTATGAGCTTTGTCATCTCCTCAACCTCAGTGTCTCCAGCCAAAATGCCCCACAATTGAACAATGGTCACATCAGCGGTTCCCAGCAACATGGAGAGGAGTATGGTAAA
>JAKLQB010000186.1 GCA_022013615.1 Desulfobacterales bacterium
AAGCCTGCTGTGGACATAAAGAAATGACACCGATCCTGGAAATAAAAAAGGTTTTCAAAAGCTTTGGCGGCCTGGAGGCCCTTAAGGATGTCACTTTTGACATCAAGCGGGGTGAGATCATTGGCCTTATTGGACCGAACGGCGCCGGCAAGACGACACTTTTTAATTGCGTAGCCGGGATTGAGACACCGACCGGTGGTCAGATTATATTTACCAACGGGGGCCGCACCATCTCTATAGGTGGAAAGAAGCCGGAGGCGGTCACAGGTTTGGGAATCGCCCGCACGTTTCAAAATATCCGGCTTTTTGACAACCTGACAGTGATCGATAACGTCAAAATCGGCCGTCACTGTAGAACCAGGTCAACCTTTTTCGGTGCCGTGGTGCGAAACAGATTCCAGCGGGCAGAAGAAAAGGGGATTACAGAAAGCGCCCACCAGTTCCTCGATTTCGTCGGACTCAAGGACCGGGGCGAGGAGATCGCCAGCTCCATGCCATATGGTAACCAGCGGCGCCTTGAGATAGCCAGGGCCCTGGCTACCGAACCCCATCTGCTTATGCTCGACGAGCCTGCCGCCGGAATGAACCCCCACGAATCTCGTGACCTTATGGCCCTTATTCGCCGCATCAGGGACAAAGGCATCACAATTCTGTTGATCGAACACGATATGAAAGTGGTTATGGGCGTATGTGAACGTGTAGTAGTAATCAATCACGGCGAGTGGCTGGCCGAGGGAGAGCCTCAGGACGTTCAAAACAATCCAAAGGTGATTGAGGCATATTTGGGCACAGGAGCTGCCAATGCTGCTTGAGTTGGATAACGTCAAGACCTATTACGGGAATATACGCGCCCTTAAAGGGATCTCCATCGAAGTGGACGAGGGTGAGATCGTATGTCTCATCGGGGGAAACGGTGCAGGCAAATCCACCACCCTGATGACCATCAGCGGCGTTCTCACTCCGGTGGAGGGCGACGTCCTCTATCAGGGCCAGTCGATCGTCTCAGTGCGCCCTGACAATATCGTCCGGATGGGCATCTGCCAGGTGCCGGAGGGACGGATGATTTTTCCCCTGCTCACTGTCATGGAGAACCTTGACCTGGGCGCCTACCTGAGAAAGGACAAGGACGGCATCAATGAGGACATTGATCGGGTATTCGGAATCTTTCCGGTCCTGCGCGAGCGCCGCAAACAGCACGGGGGCACACTCTCCGGCGGCGAACAACAGATGCTGGCCATAGCCCGGGCCCTTATGAGCCGCCCCAAACTTCTTCTGTTAGACGAGCCCTCCCTGGGGCTGGCCCCAATCCTTGTGGATTCCATCTTTGAGACTATCCGCCAGATCAACGAACAAGGCACGACCATTCTTCTGGTAGAACAAAACGCCCAACTCGCCTTGCAGTTCTCCCGCCGCGGGTATGTAATGGAAACAGGCGAGATAGCCCTTGCCGACACTTCAGCAGAACTGCTTAATAACGAGGAAGTGAAAAAGGCCTATTTGGGCGAGTGAGCAACCCTTCGCCGTAGCATCTGAACACGCCTCAGCCCGACTTGACTGTGAGGGCCTCTTTGATGTCCTCTTCAGTGACTCCTAAAAGATAGAGAATATTTTTCAGGCGGGACCTGCCCAACGAGACATTGGCCGCACGGTCAACTCCCTTCTTGGCATTGTAGGCAATACCCAGGCCGGCCTGGCCGAGCATCAGCGCGTCGTTGGCCCCATCGCCCACAACCACAGTTTGGTCGAGAAGAATCCCCTGGTCGCAGGATGTCTGGTTGACAATGCGGGCTTTCTGGGCGGCGTCTATGATAGGCCCAACAATCCTGCCGGTCAGGACACCGTTTTTTATCTCCAGCTTGTTTGCAAAGGCAAAATCAAAGCCGAGTTTTTCCTTGAGGTAGTCTGAAAAAAAGTCGAATCCGCCGGTGATCACTCCCAGCTTATAACCCAGCCACCTGAGCGTGGTCGTCAGTTCCTCGACCCCCTGGGAGAGGCGCATGTTGTTCCTGATCTCGGTCAATTCGCTTACGGCCAAGCCCTTTATCAGGGCGACGCGCTGGATGAGCGACTCCTCGAAGTCGAAATCACCCCGCATAGCCTTTTCTGTGATTCGAGACACCTCCCGGTAAACACCGGCCCGGAGGGCCATCTCGTCGATTATTTCCATATCCACCAGGGTGCTGTCCATGTCGAAGAAGATCAAGCGCTTATTCTTGCGATATGCCTCCATCTTTTGAAGTGCCAGGTCTATGTTGAGTTCATGGCTTTTGACCATGATCTTTTGCTTTAGCCGGCTCAGGCTGGAGGCGCTATTGACGTTAAGGATCATCTCCACGGACAGGGCGTCATGGTGTGCCAGGCTGGATATCATTTCGATGTTGACCTTCTCCTCACCCAGGATCCTGGAAAGCTCTGCCAGGGCATGGGTGCCCCCAAAATGGGTAAGGACGTAAAGGTTACGCTGGTTGAGTGCGAGGACCTCGTTTGGAGAAAAAAACCTGAAATTGAGGGTCAAATTAAGTTTGCTCGCTTCGAAAAGGAGATCCTTGATGACACTGTCTTTTGAGTCACTGGCTTTGCTCAGATCCAGAAGCAAATATAGCCCCAAAAGATTTTGTAACGAAGCCTGTTCAATGTCTACTACCTCTACATTGTGCTCCACCAATACCCGGACGAGGGTGGCTGTGATTCCGGGCTGGTCCTGGCCGGAAACGTTCACCATCAACAGATTTTTACCTTTTTTCATTTGCTATCCCTTCTTTGGTCCTGGCGACAGGTGTCGCCACGTAATTAGTCACTTCCCCTGCAACCAGAAAACACGGTGTTTGGCAAGCGTTGACTTTCAACTGATGGATAATAGGAAAAAGGGGTTTGTGAGTCAAGAAATACTAAGAAATTCCAGCAATTCTCATTATGACCATTAGGCCTTGCTAATGCAGGGCCGTGGGGTCTCTTTTTAAAGGCCGCAAGACAAATTCTACCACAGCTTGTCGAACGCCCCCGTGGCTTTGAATAAAGGCTCCGAGCAGGCAGAGAAGACGTCAGTTGCAAAGGAGACTCTCCTTTGGGGCTGTCCCATAACGAATTTCAAGGCTACGCTGCCGTTCAATAGAATGAAATAAGCATTTGCGGCCTTTAAAAAGAGACCCCACGGTCCTGCCAGATGAAAGCCACAATTAGAATTGCTGAAGAAACTCCTTGCATTTGAAGAGCTCTATTTTTAGAATGTTCAGTCGTTAGAATGCTCCCCGGCACAATTGTATCCAAAGATAAAAGGAGTTCCTATCATGTCCGAGCTAATCCTGTGGAAAAATCAGGAGATTTCTAAAATGAGGAGAGATATGCAGCGTCTCTTTAACCGGTTTTGGTATGGTTTTGGGGTACAAATGTTTCCTGAGGAAGCTGGGGGAATCCCCTCAATAGACCTATCTGAAACCGAAGACACCCTTACCATAAAAGCTGTATTTCCGGGCATCAACCCTGAAGACATGGATATCTCTGTGACAGAAGACACATTGTTCATTCAGGGGAAGACGAGGGAGGAGACTGCAGAAGAAAGTGCCGGCTATCAAAGGGTTCAGAGGAGGTCCGGATCTTTTTCACGCACCATTTCACTCCCCTGCAGGATAAAAGTTATGAAATCAAGGCTGTTTATAAAGAAGGTATATTAAAGATCACGATGCCCAAATGCGAGCCGGATAAAGCGCGGGGTGTCCGAATCCAAGTCAAGTGAACCTCAATGGAAATTGTGTAGCTTGCTGAAACTAAGGAGATTATTAAATGCCAAGTAAACAATCATATACAGAGGTCCCTGTAGAGAAACTCAGATGGAGGCTTGATCCATCGACTCTGCCTTTTAAAACCACCGATGACCTTAAACCCCTCAAGGAGATTATTGGACAGCAAAGAGGTGTTGAGGCCTTCCAATTCGGGATAGGAATCGACAGACCGGGATACAATGTGTTTGTCACTGGAGCGGCAGGATCGGGCAGAATGTCTACTGTACGTAAACTGCTCCAGGAAATATCCAAAAAGGATAATGCGCCTGACGATCTTTGCTATGTAAACTGTTTTAAAAACCCTGAATCTCCTGCTTTGCTTCGTTTTAAGGCGGGAAAAGGAGCCTCTTTTAAAAAGGACATCAGGGACCTTGTAAAGGCCCTTAAGAAAGAAATTCCAAAGCTTTTTGAAAGCCAGGAATATATCAACCTGAAAAAAGAAGTCATCGAGACCTATGAGAAAAAGGGGAAGGGCTTTTTTAAGGACCTTGGCGAGAAAGTCAAAGAAGAAGGGTTTGCGCTTGTGGATGTCCAGGTGGGACAGGTAAACAGGCCCGAAGTAATGCCCCTGGTAGATGGGAACCCTGTCCACATTGACCAACTTGAGGGGTTGGTTGAAAAGGGAAGGTTTCCAAAAAAAGAATATGAAGAGCTGAAAGAAAAACATGCCAGCCTGACTGAACAGATAGATCAGATTTTTCTCGAACTAAGAGACCTTCAAAAAGAGGTTCAGGAAAAGGTAGGGGCAATGGATCGCATGTTGTTCATGAAACATGCATCCGACCTCACGGCTCCACTCATTAAAAAATACGAAAGCAATCCGATTAAAAAACACCTGGAGACCATGCTCGAAGATATGGCCGATAATCTCCAACAGGTATTTACGGCCCAGGGACAGGTGCAGATCCCTGGCCTTTCGCCTTTGCTTCCGGAGGTCGACCGGTTTCAACCGTACCAGGTCAATCTCCTGGTAGACAATAGT
>JAKLQB010000187.1 GCA_022013615.1 Desulfobacterales bacterium
AAGGTCTGAGATAGGGATTTACCTTCTCATAAAGGTCTCCGGGCAAAAACCCCAGGTGCTCTCCCGCCTCCACCGCCGGTCTCGCAAGGACGACCCGATTGACCTCCTTTTTGATCAGAGACGAGATGGCCATAGCCATGGAAAGATAGGTTTTCCCCGTCCCTGCAGGCCCAATCCCAAAAACAATATCAAATTTTCGAATACTGTCGATATAATTCTTCTGATTGACAGTCTTTGGGGTTATAACTTTTTTCTTTGAAGAAATATAGACTTCATCTCGGAATATTTTCTCCAATGAGCTTGACTGATCACCGCTCAGAATCCTTACAGCATAGTCCACATCATTTTCATAAATCGGGTAGCCCGCCTTCAAGAGGTCATATAATTGGGTTATGACTGCATCTGCCAGGCCGACCTCCCAATCCCCGCCCTGAAGAGACAACACGTTTCCTCTGACATTTACTGATACCCCGATTTTTTTCTCCAGCAAATGCAGATGGGCGTTATGCTCGCCGCAAAGGGTTCGCATCAATTCATGGTCTGGAAAAGTCAACTGCTTTTTAAATTCTGAAGTATTCGTTGAAATGGGTCTTTTCAATAGACGGCCTCAATTGTCTCTTAATTTTTGACTCACAACACCTAATCTCCAGATATCTGGACCAAAATTCGCCGCTCACGGGGTCTATTATCAAAATCGATTAGCACTATTTGCTGCCAGGTTCCCAATGCCATTTTGGCCTCAATAACCGGAATATGCAGCGATGGCCCAATCATTGCCGCCCTAACGTGGGCATAGCCATTTCCGTCTCCCCACCTCTCATTGTGCTCGTAGTAGATATCTTCCGGCGCCATCCGATCTACTGCCTTTTTCAGGTCATTGATAACCCCGCTTTCAAATTCAATGGTTGTAAGGGCA
Organism: Desulfobacterales bacterium; assembly: GCA_022013615.1. Next base: position 917 of record JAKLQB010000187.1, read on the forward strand.
GCTGTAGAGCCCGGGATAAAAAGAGTGACACATCCATTCTCAATGGCGGATTCTTTTACCTGTTTTGCCACCTGAGGCGTAATATCAATAATATCAGTCTTTTCAGTGGTTTGAGCATATAAACTATGGTTTTGTACAGGCATCGATTGGCCCTCGCTCCTATTCATTCCGGCTTTTTAAACTTTCTATCACAGACCCATTTTTCATGCAAGAAAAAGCCTACTCCTTCAGCAATTCTCATTATGGCTTTCCCACGGCACTGCATTAGCAAGGTCGAAAGGCTAAAATCAGGATTGCTGATACCCTTTAGTCAAATTGGATTGACAGTATTCACTTACGAGAATATTATCAACAGTAAAGGAGGGATAGTCATGGCCGTCAAAATCATTATTAAGAGAAAGGTAGCCAAAGACAAAGAGGCTGAGCTGCTGCCGCTCCTAATACAAATGAGAGCTCTGGCTACAGCTCAAACAGGGTACATTTCCGGTGAGACCCTGAGAAATATGGAAAACTCAGAGGAATATCTGGTCATCAGTACATGGCAATCTGTGGATAATTGGGACGTGTGGCTCTCGAACAAACAAAGGGCCGAGGTTCAGGAAAAGATTGACTCGCTGCTGGAAGAGAAGACGGAATACAGCATCTATCTCTATGGATAGCTCAGGATGGTGGGTTTCTTTGGCAGCCGTTCTATTGGAACATAAAACGTCTCATGCTTATATTCATAAGGAGCCCCATGGCAGCCATGGTTGATATCAAAGATGACCCACCATAGCTAAAAAGCAGGAGAGGGATCCCCACCACCGGCAACAACCCCGTAACCATCCCCACATTGATTACTATCTGCCAGAAGATAAAGGCCACAATACCAACAGCCATAATAGAGCCAAATTTGTCTTTTGAAACTTTCGCTATGTTGAGGCCCCATAGAATCAAAAAAAGATAGAGCAACAGGAGGAACGCTGAGCCTACAAAGCCCCATTCCTCGGCCAGCACTGAGAGCGCAAAATCCGTGTGTTGTTCCGGTAAAAAGTGCAATCGGGTCTGTGTCCCGCGTAGAAACCCCTTGCCCCATAATAGGCCCGATCCGATGGCAATTTTAGACTGATTGATGTGGTATCCTGCTCCAAAAGGGTCCATATCAGGCCTGATAAACGTGAGTATCCGCATCCGCTGATATTCCTTCAGGCTGAACCATATAAAAGGAGCCACGGAAACAGCTGACCCAACCAGAATCACCAATGATTTCCAATACATTTTGACAAACAGAATCATGGAAAAGGACCCGGCAACCAGCAGGAGGGCTGTTCCAAGATCAGGTTCTCTTAAAATAAGAATGCTCGGTGCCGCTATCAGTATGAATGGCTGCCAGAGATCTCTCAAACGGTATCCGCGATACCCGCGCTTCTCACTGAAAAACTTGGCAAGCACTATCACCATAGCAATCTTTGCCAACTCGGAGGGCTGAAAGGAAACAGGTCCCAGGCTCAACCACCTCTGTGAACCGGATGTTACCTTCCCCACAAACAAGACAAGAATTAAGAGGGCAATGGTGAAGATGTAAGCTGGATAAGCCAGTCGCTCAAGGGCAAAATAATTAAAGGTGGTCATCACAAAAAAGACAGCAAATCCTATTAAGAACCAGTAGATCTGCTTTAAAAAGACCTGTGACCCACCCACATCTCGAATAGCATATGTAGCACTATAGAGATTTATAATACTGATTCCCGCCAAAAGCAGCAGCAAAAGCAGCAAAATCCAATCAAAATTCTGAACCAGCCTGCGGTCAAACATGCTTAATATCTTTTAGATAAGATTTCTTTGGTTACCAGTTCTTTAGTAAATTCAAAATTTAGTGTCTAAGGAATTAAACAAAATATAACACTGATTTAATGAGTTACCGCTTCAGCTAACACCGATTTGTCCAATCCAAAATATGCCTTGATTAACTGACCGGCGATGGGCGCAGCAGCACTCCCGCCATGCCCCCCGTGCTCGACCACGATAGCAACTGCAATCCGCGGGTTTTCCGCCGGCGCGACAGCAACAAACCATGCATGGTCCCTAAATTGAACAGGAATATCTTCTTCACGCTCAAATTCCTCTTCCTTCTTAAGGGCAACGACCTGAGATGTCCCTGTCTTCCCGGCGACAGTCACTTCTTTCAACCTGGCCCTTCCACCAGTACCATGGGGTTCATTGACTACACCAATAAGAGCATTTTTTACAAACTCCAGGTGTTCCTGTTTGATCCCTATTTTCCCTGTCACAACCGGAGCAAACTCATTGATCTTTTCGGTCTCGCTTTTTCCTACCCACTTGGTCACCTGAGGTCTATATACGATACCACCGTTAAAGACGGCTGAGACAAACGCAGCCATCTGAATCGGGGTCACCAGGACAAAGCTCTGCCCGATAGCCGTGGACAGTGTCTCTCCCCCCTGCCAGGGAACACCCCATCTTTTGAGCTTCCAATCTCGGGTCGGTATCAGCCCTGCCTTCTCATGCGCTGGATCGAATCCGGTCTTTTTTCCAAGGCCGAATCTCATTGCATATTCAGAAATCTTGTCAATGCCCAGCCTGCGCCCCATATCATAAAAATACACATCACAGGACTCAACCAGGGCCCTGTGGAGACTCACCCTGCCATGACCATATTTCTTCCAGCAACGGTATCCACGTCGTCCCAAAGAGTAGATGCCTGTACAAACTAACTCTTCCTCAGGATCGATTATACCTTCTTCGAGCCCAGCCAGTGCAACCACTATCTTGAAGACAGATCCGGGCGGGTATTGACCTGACAGGGCCCTATCCTGTAAAGGAAAATCCCCGGACAAGACAATTTCTTCCCAGCTTGCCCTGTCTATTCCCCCAACAAACAGATTCGGATCAAAAGAAGGGCTGCTCGCCAAGGCCAAAATCTCCCCGTTGTTGGGATCCATGGCAACGATCGCTCCGCTTTTGCCGGCAAGTGCCTTTTCAGCCACCGCCTGAAGATCCTTGTCTATTGTCAGGCAGACATTTTCGCCGGGGACCGGGGTTTTGCGTGCCATCACCCGTATTTTCCTTCCTGTTGCGTCCACCTCCACCTGTGCGCCCCCTCGCACCCCGTTTAAATCGCGCTGCCATTTCCACTCCACACCGGACTTTCCAATCAGATCACCCGGCTTGCTATCCGCGTATTGCCCGCTATTTAGCTGGTTCTCATTGATTTCTCCCAAATATCCGATGAGATGAGAGGCGAAGGTTCCGTTGACATAATGGCGTTGGGGCGCTACCTTTATAATGACCCCAGGAAGATTGAAGCGATGGGTCTCAACTTTGGCCAACTCATCGCGGGATAAGTCTCTTTTGAGGCAAACAGGCCTAAAAGGGTATCTGCGCGAAGCCTCATCCAATTTCTGTACTGCCTCTTCCGCCCCAAGTCCGGCCAAGGGACTTAGCCTTTCCAATAACTCTTCCAGGTCCTGGACTTCTTCCGGAACCACATAAAGATCATAGGAGGGACGGTTATCCACGAGTGTCGCCCCATTCCGGTCTAAAATCATTCCCCTAAATGGGGAGATATCCTGGAGCTGTATGCGATTATTTTCCGATTTGGTGCGGTACACGGATCCGTTTACGACCTGCAGGAACCAGAACCTCAGGATTAAAACACCAAAAACAGCCAGCACTACCAACGTTACCTTTTTGAGCTGTCTGTCAAAAATCTCTATGGAAAGGGGATCGAACTCTGATGTTCTCAAGGCCTTGTTCTCCGAAATCAATTCCGGTTGGCAAGTCTGCAATACAAAAAGTGAATTATATGAATGCTTATGGCCGCTCGTTCAAAGAGCTATGAGTATCTTCCAGGGAATCAGCTCTCAGACAATCAAATAGATAGAACAGGATAGGCGAAATCAGCCCTGTGCCCATCACTAAAAACCCGGATACCCAAAGAAAATCCGTTGAAAAAGCCAGCCTATGGTAGAAGACTGTGAGCATCATGAAAAACATCCCCTTTTTCAATAAGACAGCCAGGGCAACTATGATCATCTGCCCCCTCGGGTGCTGGAGGTTAAAAAATTGCGAACCGAGATAAACCCCGCCGAAAACACACAGATAAAGAAAGGTAAAAAGCCCATGCAAGCCGCCTGAAAAAAGATCGATTAGAATTCCTTGCCCGAAAGCAAACATGACCGTGGCAGTCTGTCCGTAAAACAAAAACAGATAGGCGATGATAATGGTCAGGAGATCCAGATCAGCGAGATTCAAACCCACGATACTCATCCATTCCCCTTTAACCAGGGTGAAAAATAGTCCCAGGAACCACGCGAAAAGGTAAAATGCTATTCGCTTTCTTTCAGCTGGTTCGATGATTTGCTCTCCTCTAAAATCACCAGGACTTCTTCTAACTTTGAAAAATCAACAGCAGTCCTGATCTTAATATCTTTAAAAAGCTCTCCGGATATTTCTTTGACATCCAGAATCCGACCCACAGGTAAGCCTTTGGGGAAAACGCCTCCAAGCCCGGAAGTGACAACGATATCCCCCACAGTGATATCGTTGGATTTGGCCACATAATCAAGCTTGCAGATTTCGCTCATTAACCCTTTAAGCATGCCTCTATCACGAGATCGTTGAACAAGGCAGTCGACAGCACTGTTTTGATCAATAATCAACAACACCTTGGCGTAATTTGATGAGACAGACACTACTCTGCCTACTACGCCAAAAGCATTCACCACCGGCATATCTAACCTTAACCCTGCCCATTTTCCTTTATCGATAATAACGGACTTAAACCATCCGGTGGGATCTATCCCTATAACATGAGCAGCCAAAACCGGCCGGTTGATGGATTGTTTGAAATGGAGAAGTTCCTCGAGCCTTTCTTGGGTGGCTAACAATTCCCGGTATCGGCTATTCGCCATCTTGAGCTCATGAATTTCATTTTTTAGCTGCGTGTTTTCGTGATGAACGTCTACCAAACGGAAATAGTTTAACCACATTTCCTCCGTGCTGTTTGTAGTTTGTTTGATTATCTTTTGAAAGGGAGCGGTAATTTCTATGACAAACTGTTCAGCAGGATTCCACGTGGGTCCCAGGTCAGAATTGGACGAAAGCAAGAACAAAACAGAGCCAATAATAAAAACCCATAGCCAGATTGTGCGAAAGCCTGTTACACCTTTCAATGCTTGCCCTTAGCTCCGCTTTAGTTTGCAATTGTGGCGCGCCCTTGCAGACAAGAGCCCAATGCGTGCAGGTTGTAGGTTTGATATCCGTGGTTCAAAGAAAACACTGGATCCTGTGACTACTACTTGATCGTAACCTGTTTCAGGAGTGATATATTGTCTAAGATCATTCCAGAACCAAGGACTACCGTGGAAAGAGGGTCTTCAGTGATGGTTATGGGAAGCTTTGTTTCCTCTCTCAGCAGGATATCCAAATTCTTGAGTAATGCGCCTCCTCCGGTCAACACGATTCCCGTGTCCACAATATCAGCTGCCAGTTCCGGAGGTGTTTGTTCAAGGGCAATGCGTACGGTCTCAATAATAGTCTCCACCTGCTCTGAAATGGCTTTCCTTATCTCATCTGAGTCTATAGTCAAAATCTTGGGAATTCCGGTCACCAGGTCTCGACCCCTGACTTCAATTGTATCAATCTGATCACTGGGAAAGGCGTTACCAATAGTTGTCTTTATAATCTCTGAAGTCCTGATGCCTATTAACAGGTTGTATTTTCTTTTGATGTGTTGAAGGATGGCTTCATCCATTTTATCACCGCCAACCCTGACTGATTTGCTATAGACGATTCCTGCAAGTGAAATGACTGCAACTTCCGTGGTGCCGCCGCCAATGTCAACCACCATGTTGGCCGTCGGTTCCGTAATTGGGAGCCCCGCGCCTATTGCCGCCGCCATAGGCTCCTCGATAAGGAACACTTCCCTGGCTCCGGCTGACTCCGCGGATTCGCGAACAGCCCTTTTTTCAACCTGAGTAATCCCGCTAGGCACACAGATAACGATACGGGGCCTTATGAGCGACCTTCTATGATGGACTATTCTTATGAAATGACGAAGCATTACTTCAGTGGTCTCAAAATCCGCGATCACGCCGTCTTTCATTGGGCGAATAGCCGTAATGTCACCCGGGGTCCGCCCAAGCATCATTTTGGCTTCGTGGCCCACTGCCAAAACCTTATTGACTCCCCTGCTATCTTTCCTGACAGCCACAACAGACGGCTCCCTCAACACAATCCCTTTGCCTTTCATATAAACTAGGGTGTTAGCTGTCCCTAGATCAATGGCTAAATCATTAGAGAATAAGCCAAATATGGGGTCCAGAAGCATTATTCCCTCCTTTCGGCGAAATTTTTATTTCCCAGCTTATATTTAACTATACATTAATTATACCATATTATTTGAATTATCAATTATAAAATAACAAAATGAATTTTTCTTGACAAAAAATGCAATCCATGTTTTTATAAAAAATTGTTGTAATTCACACAGAAGGATCCAACATTACTATGAAAAGAACTTATCAGCCCAGCAATATCAAAAGGGCAAGAACACACGGCTTCAGGGCAAGAATGCGTACAAAGGGTGGCATAAATGTCTTGAAACGAAGAAGATCAAAGGGACGGAAACGATTAGCCGTATAGACACACCCTTTAATTCCAACCAGGTTACATTAGCCTAATGGGGTCTTTTTCGTTTCCAAAAAGCATAAAAATATTGAACCGAGCTGACTATGTCAATGCAAATAGATCAGGGAGACGCATTCATTCAAGACACTTTACTGTCATTCTCAAACAGAACGGGTTCGGCATTACGAGATTGGGGGTCATTGTAAGTAAGAAGACAGGAAACGCGGTCAAGAGGAATAGGGTCAAGCGCCTTATCAGAGAACTTTTCAGGCTTAATAAGTCCCGTTTCCCCCAAGGATATGATATCGTCATTGCAGCAAAAAAGGGTGCCAGCTATTTGGATCTCCGGAAAACCAAAGAGGAGATCGGGGAAATTATTTTTGACAAAAAGCCCTTTATATAAGCTCAGATATGTACCTATAGCCTTAATAGTTATATATCAACGATTAATTTCATCTCTCTGGCCTCCTTCCTGTCGTTTTTATCCTACGTGCTCAAACTATGCCCGCCATGCTATCAACAAATATGGGATTTTGAAGGGGGGGGGTCTGGCGTTGATCAGAATCTCCAAATGTCACCCCTTTCATCCAGGAGGATATGATCCCCTTGTATGAAGGATTGTGCTCTGCGTGATTATCATTATTCCTGTGGCGCCAACACCCGCTAATTTTGTATTTAAACTGATTATGTCAAAAAACATACAATTACGATTCTGAGGGATCCTAAAACAAGGTAGTTCATATGGAAAAGAGAACGATACTGGCCTTTGCTTTATCCTTCCTGGTGCTTATTCTATGGTCATTCCTTTTCAACCCGAGCAAAGACCAGGTTTCAAAAAAAGGAGAACCCCCTGAAACAGTTGCACCGAAGACTGTGTCGCAGTCTCCAGAAACTGCGAGCGCACCGCATGCTGCGATTTCCAAAGCACCAGAGAAAACAAATTTTAAGTTGGCCCCAGAGACTGATGAAAAAGAGATTGTGGTCGACACACCCTTATACAGGGCTGTCTTTACCAATGCGGGCCCTACCATTAAAAGCTTTAAACTGAAAGAATACCGTGAGTCCGTAGAACCTGATTCACCCTTGATTGACCTTATCGATTTTCAGCAAGAGAAGGCTGATTTTTTGATAATAAGCTTTGATGGGGCGTCTGCAAGTCAACCTGAAAAAACCATCTACCAGGTGGAGCACCAAAAAATACGGCTCGAATCAGATTCTTCGCCTAAAAACCTAGTTTTCCACTCCTTGACCTCCGGTGGGATTTCAATTAGTCAGACGTACCGCTTTTATCCGGATCAATATAGGATCGATCTCCAGATCGATGTTATCAATCAATCGGGGGAAATAGTCACCGGCGCCTTTGTCACTGATATAAAGGCATTACCGCCCGAGGGTAAGAAGAGCTATTACTCCTACGTTGGTATCGTCCTGCTCCTGGACGACAAACTTGAAGAAGTTAAGATCAAAAAGGAATCCGAACCAAAGGACCTGGCAGGCCGGATCGATTGGATGGCCTATGAGGACGATTTCTTTATATCAGCCGTTATCCCGGATCAACCTTCAAAGGCAAGTTTCAAAGGGCGTCTATTGCCATCGGGCATATTGGAAGGCACCCACATGCCACCATCTATTTCACTACACCCTTCTGAACGGGTCTCTTCCAGCTATACCCTGTACCTCGGACCCAGAGAACTGGGTGTCCTGAAACAGCTTGGAAAAAATCTCGAAAGGGCCATTACTTTTGGATGGACTGACATAATTGCCAAGCCCCTTCTGTATCTCCTGAGATTTTTCAACCAGTACATAAACAACTATGGTGTATCCATTATTCTTCTCACAATCCTGATCAAGATCCTTTTCTGGCCCCTGACACACAAAAGCTACAAATCCATGAAAGAGATGCAGAAACTCCAGCCCAGAATGGCCAAGATCAGAGAAAAATATAAAAACAACAAAGCACAACTGAACAAAGAAATGATGGGACTGTACAAAACCTACAAGGTCAACCCCATGGGCGGATGCTTGCCCATGATAATCCAGCTTCCAGTATTCTTTGCTCTTTTTAGAATTCTGGGTAGCGCCATTGAACTGAGACAGGCGCCTTTTATGCTATGGATAGACGATCTTTCGGCCCCTGATCGTCTTTTCAGCTTCCCTTTTTCAATTCCTTTCATGTCCCCGCCTTACGGAATACCAGTGCTTACCCTGTTGATGGGCGCTTCCATGTTTCTTCAGCAGAAAATGACCCCGACCCCCGGGGACCCGATGCAGGCCAAGATCATGATGTTCTTACCACTTATCTTTACATTTATGTTTATCAACTTCCCGTCTGGCCTTGTTCTTTACTGGTTAGTCAACAACATTCTATCAATAGGCCAGCAGTACCGTATTCATAAGAGTTAAGCATAACATTTGGAGGTCACAATCATGCAAACTTTTGAATTTGAAGGAAAAACTACCGAGGAAGCGATTGAAAATGCCTGTCGCCAACTCAAGCTCACCAAAGACGAGATCGACGTCGAAATCATTGAACCCGGATCCGCGGGGATTTTTGGGTTAGTGGGTGGCAGGAAGGCTAAAGTCAAAGTCACGACTACAGGTGAAGAACCGGAACCCGTCGAGGAGACAAACGGGGTCGCCATTGCTAAAGACGCACTGGAAAATATCCTGACACTGATCCCCATGGAGGGAACCACAGTAAGCGCAGCACAAAACGATGGCACAATTGCCCTTAACATTGAAGGTGATACATCGGGGCTTCTAATAGGGCGAAAGGGGAGAACCTTGGACGCCCTGCAGTTTATCGTGAACAAGATCGTTAATAAGGCCCTGGAAAAGCGAACCCAGGTGGTTGTTGATTCTGAAAATTATCGTCAGCGAAGAAGAGACTCGTTGATCCAGATGGGCATGAGGATGGGCGAAAAAGCCAAAAATATAGGAAAACCCGTGGTCACGAATCTTTTAAATCCCCATGACCGGAGAATCGTTCACATGGCCCTGAGGGACGATGAGTCACTGGACACGAAAAGCCGGGGGGAAGGTATTTTAAAAAAGATCCTCATCATACCCAAAAGATAACCGTTCACGGGCTCACAGGTTCAAGGTTCACCGAAACTCTGAACCTATGAAGGCTCACATTCAGCTTGACGTAACGGGCTATGGGAAACGGACAACGGACAACGGACAACGGACAACGGTTAACCGACAACGATACCATCGCCGCCATTGCCACACCCATCGGACAGGCCGGAATCGGTATTATTCGTATCAGCGGCCCCTTGTCTGCTGAAATCGCTGAAAAAACCTTTAGGCCGAAAAAACCCGTTCAAGATCTTAATAGTCATCACCTTTACCTGGGGAACTTCCTGGATCCATCCTCCGGTGACATGGTCGATGAAGTTCTGCTCTCCTTTATGAAGGCTCCTCACTCCTATACCCGGGAAGACATCGTTGAAATCAATTTCCACAGCGGCTATCTCCTCCTTTCAAGGGCCCTCCAAATTATTTTAGACCAGGGCGCAAGACTGGCGAGACCCGGAGAATTTACATTGAGGGCCTTCTTGAATGGCAGAATCGATTTGACTCAGGCTGAAGCTGTGATCGATCTAATCAATGCCAAATCGGACAGGGGCCTGCATTTAGCATCTCAGCAGATCCAGGGGACTTTCAGGAATGAAATCGAGGGGCTGCGGCAAAAGGCGATCGATTTCCTTGCACACGCGGAAGTGGCGATCGATTTCCCAGACGAAGAATCCGAAATCATATCCAGGGAAAAAACCTCAAAGCGAATTGGAAAGGAAATTGTCAAACCCATCGAAGACCTGATTGAGGCCCAGGCAACAAAAAGACTCTGGGTAGATGGCATCAACACCGTGATTGTGGGGCGTGTTAATGCGGGAAAATCAAGCATTCTAAATAGACTTCTAAACGAACAACGGGCGATCGTAACAGCGATTCCAGGGACGACGAGGGACATCATTGAATCCACCATCACAATTGAGGGGCTGCCGCTCCGCCTTATGGATACTGCCGGATTCAGAAATGTAAAGAATGAGGTGGAAAGGATCGGAATCCACTTTACCGAGCAAAAACTGGCAGAAGCTGACTTCTTACTTGTGGTCATTGACCAGAGCAGGCCGCTAAACCATAATGATCACAATATCATTGCTCAATCCCGGGGGAAAAATGCCCTGATTGTGATCAACAAAATTGATCTCCCATCCAGACTCAGTAAGGAAGTCAAACATGATGCATTCTCTGGACTTCCCATCGTTAAGATATCCGCGCTCACTGGTCAAGGCCTTGACCAGTTGAGAAAAGGCATTTCGGATTGCTTACTAAAAGGGGATATAGACGTGACGTCCCCTGATGTGGCCCCGAACTTGAGACACAGACAGGCCCTAATAGATGCGGCTCAGTTTTTCAAAAGCGCCGGCCGAAAGGCAAAAAAAGACGCTCCCATGGAAATTGTTGCTTTTGAACTCAAGAGCGGGCTGGATGCCTTGGGGAAAATCATAGGAGAGACCACCACTGAAGAGGTCCTGGACAGCATATTCAGCCAGTTTTGTTTGGGGAAATAATTGGTCAGAAGTGACTAAAGTGACTAAAGTGATCTAAAGTGACTAAAGTTAAAGGTGTTATTTGACGTTTTAAAATAGTAAACGGTTCCAGAACAAGGTGTTTGTCGAGCAACCTGCTTGCGTAAATCGAGGCAGACAAATCGGTCTGAATTTTTGACTTTCTGTTGCGAGTGTTTTTTGGCCTGCTTTGTCTTGGAGACTTTGATGAAGCCAGTCTTTTTAAAAAAGTCACGAAGTTCCTTAACTTTAGACACTTTAAACTTTAGGCACTTAAATCAGAGTACCTTCCAGGACCAACAAAAACAAGCTGCCTCATCTGGGGGTGGTAATTTGATTTTCTACCGACCTAAATATCAGAGGAATTTTTTTAGGGTATAATAGATCAATTTCTGATACTCGATAATCACCTCATTGACGTATTTCCCTTTCTTCCACCAGTTATCCGGCCTGAAATCCATATACTGGGAAGGCATCATCATAATTACCATTTCGTCTTTCTCAAACACTTTTTTAAAAGTCAACCAGGCGCGTCTTGAATGGTGTGGAGATGTGACTATAATCAGGGAACGATAACCTTCCTTTTGTGCAATTTCTCTAATTATCCTGGCTTCCTCAAAGGTGCTGCCCATAAAACGGTCACTGACAAGGCAGTCAGACCTGGCTACGCCCAATCCCTGGAGCATCATGATCAAAAGGTCTCTCGTTTCAGGGTAGTGGGCCCCTCTCTGCTTTAAAACCTCAATCCCATCGGGTAGCTCTTCCCTGCCAACAAAAATACGCGGGGCCATACCTTCCTCGTAAAGATCCGCAGCCGCAAGGCCCCGTTCCACAGGGTTTCCCATCATGCAAACAATAAGGTCAGCTTTCTCGAGAGAATGCTGAACAACCAGATACTTTCCAAGGCTGGTCAGGATCGGGCCGCGAGAATAGGAAACCAGGATGTAGACAATGAACACAAGGAAAATGACCCACTTAAGAACCGTCGGCCGACTGATCTTCTTCCCTTGCGGTTCTATTGGCCTGTTGTCCACATAAGTTTCTGTTTGTCCCCTGTCCTCCACCTCATTCTCTTGGGCTCCAATTGTGCGGTCCTGCTCTCCGATCCAGTTTGTAAGGTATTTTTGATCAGGCTCGTTTTTAGAGCCCATCTTCAGACGAGACCATACCTCTTTCATCATGCACCCCTTATCTTAATTTCCGTCCAGAAACTTGCAAATCTCCGCCTAATACCAACGAGTTGATCAGATTTATATTATATTGCTTATTCAAAAGTCAAAACTGTTTCAGAATCCATTACCGGTTTATTCATTACGAATAGTGTGTTATGAAACCTTATATCTTAAGTGACACAAACAGCCAGATCGATTTTCTCATTTAAGAATGAATCCTCATGAAAGTCAATTGCCAAGAATACAGAAAATCCATGGAACTCCTGGGCCTAAAGATAAGGCTTAAAAAGGGTATCTCTGACCTCAAAGAGCAGAAGGAGATAAAAAAGAGGATCAGAATCCTTGAAAAAGAACTCAAGTTATAAAATCGCTACTCGATTTTATTTAACGTCCGCGGCGGACTCAAGAAAGGAAATTTCACACCATCAAGTGTCACAAGGGGTGCCTGAAAGGCTACAAACTCTTTGAGCTATCCAGGATCAAAGTAACGGGACCGTCGTTAACCAGATAGACATCCATCATCTCCTGGAATTGACCAGCGGCGACGTAGATACCCTTCGCCTTCAAAAGCCTAATAAAATGCTCATAAAGGTCCTTTGCCCGTTCTGGCCGGGCAGCCTTTGCAAAAGACGGTCTACGTCC